>VBAN01000055.1 GCA_005882445.1 Candidatus Segetimicrobium genomatis
TCCACCGCGTACCCTTCTTCCTCGAGCCCGCGCCGGAGAACTTCCCGGATCTTCTGCTCATCCTCGATAATCAGCAGGGCCACGACCGGGCCGTTCTCCTTTGATCACGCTGCGCCGTGCCCTCATCCTAACTTTGCCGGCCGTTCGTTGAATATCGGATGAAAACCGGGGGGTGTGTTCCCAGGATCCCCTGAAGGATTTTTCATCTGCGGCTCGGGCTCTATGAAGGCGGGACGGCTACAGATCCGATGCCTCCGGCGACGGACCGGCGGGCGTGTGGGCGGTGAGGGTCGCCCACTCCTCGAGCGTCATCCGATTGCGCTCAGGCCAACGTCATGGCGGAGGGGAGTGGGAATCGAACCCACCACGAGCCGCAAGGCCCGTCGGCAGTTTTGAAGACTGCGAGGCCCACCAGGACCCCTGCCCCTCCGGATCTCGCATCCTTCTGAGCCGCACGCCCCCGGGTCCTGCCGATCCGAGCCACCCCGCTCAGAGGTGCACGCGACGCAGCCGGAGCGCGTTGCCTACGACGGAGACCGAACTGAAGCTCATTGCAGCGGCGGCGATCATCGGACTAAGCAGCAGGCCGAAGAAGGGATAGAGGAGACCCGCAGCGATCGGAATCCCGAGCGCATTATACACAAACGCGAAGAAGAGATTCTGGCGAATATTGCGCATCGTCGCCCGGCTGAGGCGCCGCGCTCGAATGATGCCGCGGAGGTCGCCCTTGACGAGGGTGACCCCCGCGCTCTCCATCGCGACATCGGTCCCCGTTCCCATGGCGATACCAACCTGAGCCTGTGTCAACGCCGGAGCATCGTTGATCCCGTCTCCGGCCATCGCGACCACTCGCCCCTCTTTCTGGAAACGTTTCACCGCGTCCACCTTTTGGGCCGGCAGGACCTCGGCGACGACTTCGTCGAGGCCAAGCTTCCCGGCCACCACCTCGGCGGTTGTCCGGCTATCCCCGGTCAGCATCACGATTCGGAGGCCTTCGTGATGAAGGTCCCGGATGGCCTCGGCCGCGGTCTCCTTGATGGGATCGGTCACACCGAGGAGCCCGGCACCCGTACCGTCGACGGCCACGAACATCACCGTCTGGCCGTCGGCGCGCAGAGCCTCAGCCTTCATGTCGAGGGCGTCGGACGGGACCCCGTGCTGCGCAAGCAGCGCCGCGGTGCCGAGGGCAACGAATTGCCCGTCCACCCGCCCCGTCACCCCTTTGCCGGTGATCGATTCAAACGCGTCCACGCCGGTCAACGAGACGCCTCTCGCCTCGGCGCCGGCGACAATGGCCCCCGCGAGCGGATGCTCGCTCCCCCGCTCCAAGCTGGCGGCGAGGCGCAGCAGGGTCCCGTCATCCCATCCGTTGGCCGGCATCACCGTCACCAGCTTCGGCTTCCCCTCGGTGAGAGTTCCCGTCTTGTCCACGACGAGGGTATCGACCTTCCGCATCAGCTCGATCGCTTCCGCATTCTTGAACAGGACGCCCATGGTCGCCCCTCTGCCGGCGGCCACCATGATCGACATCGGGGTCGCCAGGCCCAGCGCGCAGGGGCAGGCGATGATGAGGACGGCCACGGCGTTGACCAGAGCGTGGGCCAGCCTCGGCGCCGGACCGGCAAGGCCCCAGATGACGAACGTGATGGCGGCCGCCGCCGTGACTACCGGCACAAAGTACCCCGCCACGACATCGGCCAGGTTCTGGATGGGGGCGCGGCTGCGCTGCGCCTCCGCCACCATCCGGACGATTTGCGCAAGGAGCGTCTCGGCGCCGACCCGTTCAGCCTGCATCACGAGGGTGCCGGTCCCATTCACCGTGGCGCCGATCAGGCGGCCGCCCCGCCGCTTTTCCACGGGGATGGGTTCGCCCGACACCATGGATTCGTCCACGGCACTAGTCCCTTCGAGGGCCACGCCGTCGACAGGGATCTTCTCCCCGGGGCGGATGCGCAGATGGTCGCCTGGCTGCACGCGGTCGAGCGCGACGTCTTCCTCCGTGCCGTCCGCACGGATGCGGCGGGCGGTCTTCGGCGCGAGGCCAAGGAGCGCTCTGATGGCAGCGCCGGTCCGGCTGCGGGCTCTCAGCTCGAGCACCTGACCGAGCAAGACGAGCGTGACGATAATTGCGGCGGCTTCAAAATAGACGGCGACCTGCCCCGATGCGCCTCGAAAAGACGCGGGAAAGATGCCCGGAACCAGTGTCGCAATGAGGCTATACGCATACGAGACGGCCACACCCAGCCCGATCAAGGTGAACATGTTGAGGCTCCGGTTCACCAGCGACTGCCAGGCCCGGACGAAGAAGGGCCACCCGCCCCACAGCACCACGGGAGTGGCCAGCGCGAGCTCGAACCATCCCAGCCCCCGGGAAAACGCGAGACGCTCGAGGGGACGACCTGGGAGCAGGTCGCCCATGGCGATCGCGGCGAGTGGCACCGTGAGGACGACGCCGGTCCAGAATCGGCGGGTCATGTCGATCAGTTCAGGGTTCTCCGCCTCCTCGGTGGCGTCACGAGGCTCGAGCGCCATCCCGCAGATTGGGCATGTTCCGGGCGAGTCGCGGACAATCTGCGGGTGCATAGGACACGTGTATGCGCCGGGCGAAGGCGGTGTCTCCGGCTCGGCCCGAGGGTGTCTCTCACCCGGCTGGGAGGCCGCGATGTAGCGAGCCGGATTCTCCCGGAAGGTCGCTAAGCACCCGGCGCAGCAGAACAGATAGCGGGTACCGCCGTGGTCAATCCGGTGCGGACTCCCTGGGCTGACCGACATTCCGCACACTGGATCTCTCTCCGGCGTCTGATTGAAGACGGCGGCAGACCGTGCCATCCACCCGAGAGGACGAGCAGTCATCACGGAACGTGAGCGTGATCTGCGAGGAGAGCCGCCCCGGCCGCCCGCCAAGCATCGTCGCGCGCTTCGACTCCCGGGAACTTTCCGCGGATGCGGCCGTCCTTCCCGACGAAGAATGTCTCAGGGACGCCGGTCGTCCCGAAGAGGCGGGCGACAGAGCCATCGGGATCGCGCACGTTGGGATAGGTGATCCGAAACTCCCCCAGGAACGCGCGGGCCGGGGCCTGCAGGTCCTGCGTGCCGACGCCGAGCACAATCAGTCCCCGCGATTGGAACTCTTGCCAGATCCCCTCGAGGAGCGGGGCCTCATCCCGGCACGGGATGCACCACGAGGCCCAAAAATTGACGATCACCGGGTGCCCGCGCAGGCCGGACAACGACAGTGGCGGTCCGTCGAACGCGGGCAGAGTCAGATCGGGAACCGGCGGCGTCTCTCCGCGCGCAAGCGCGGCGCCGATGGCCTGGGTCTGTTGATGCCGCAGCGTCGCGACGGCCAGCAACGCGAGCACGACCAGCACGGGGAGCATGACCCCCGCGCGCGCGCGCCACACGCGTCAGGAGCGGGATGGCGGGGTGGCCGCGGGCTCGGTCTCCCCGGCGCCGTGGATCTCACGGGAGTCGCCGCTCACGGCTGGGGGGCTCCGAGCAACCGCTCCAGGCGCATCACGAGCGCCTTCTCCCCGCCGGGCCCCACGAACCCGCCCGTGAACTTGTCCATCACGACGCCGTTGGATCCGATGAACACAGTGGTCGGGATCCCGGGGATGGCATACGCGTCGATCAGCCCATCGTCCATCGAGCGCACGGCCTGGTAATCGACCTGGTACTGCCGCAGGAACTGGCGGGCCGCCCGCTCATCGTCTTCAACGTTCATGCCCACGAACACGATGCCCCGGGGGCCGAACGTCTTGTGCAAGCGGACGAGGAGCGGGGTCTCCTCTCGACACGGAATGCACCACGACGCCCAGAAGTTTAACACCACCGGCCTGCCCTTGAGACTGTGCAGATTCAGCGTGCCGCCGGAAAAGAGCGGCAGGGTGAAGTCGGGCGCCGGCCGCCCCACGGGACGGGCTGCGGACGGTATCGGGGATGGTGCGGAGGGCATCCGCTCCGCGTTCGGGACGATCGAGAAGATCTTCCATGCGGCGACCGCGATCGCCAGGCTTGCGAGGCCGGCGACGACCACAATGAAGAGCAGGTGTCGGGGCGCTCCGGGCGGTTCCTGCGGCACGCACATCCGACCCTGCGCCGGCCTATCCTTAACGCCGGGGCGCCAGGATCCGGACGTCGGTGACGAGATCGTTGGGATCGAAGTTGCTCGGGAGGATCACCCGGATCTCGCCCCGCGGGTCGATCACGTAGACGAGGGCGGAGTGGCCGACCAGTTGTGGTGACGGTGGACCCTTCGAGGCGGTTTTCGCCGTGAAATCCCTGGCATCCGTGCCGATGTAGTAGCCGCCCCACACCGCCTTGAGCTCCGCGAACGACCCCGTCAAGTAGGCGAGCTCGCTGTCCACGCGGTGCGTAGCCAGGAAGGTCCGGACCGCCTCGGGGGTATCGCCCTGGGGATCAACGCTGACCGCGACGAAGGCCGCGCGCCGCGCGGAATCGCCGAGCTTCCGATAGGCTGTGTGCATCATCTCGGCGATCAGCGGGCACGCGTCGGGACAGTGCGTGTAGAGAAACGTGAGCGCGACGACCTTGCCGCGGAGCGCGGACATCGACACGACGGCGCCGTGCTGATCCTTGAGGTGGAAGTCCCCCGCCTGAATGGGAGGCGTCACCACCATGCCGGCCAGCGCGGGGGGCTTGGCGTACTTCGCGACCGCCCACCCCGCGGCCACCGCGACCGGCGCCGCCAACAGCGTGGCCATCGCCGCCCTCAGCAGCCGCTGTCTGCGCCACGGAGACCGCTGGGGCACTGCCGCCGCCTGCAGGATGGCGCCTTGACGATCCCCGTGTTCCTGACCGGCCATGACGTTTCCCCTGATCCACTGCCCGGAGCGGGGCGCTCACGGTCGCGCCAATCGCCTCGCCGCGCCGAGCTACTGGTTGATCTCCCTCGTCTCCAAAAACTCACCGTGCCAGGTATGGTACCAGACCTGGCCGTTCTGCGCACTGACGCTGAGCATCCCCACCTGGCGGCCGCCCATCATCCCCATGCCGCCCATTGGCGATAGTACCACGCGCATGTATCGGGGCGTGCGCGGTCATGAGCCCGCCCTCTGCCGGAGCAGGCGCGAGGAATTGGCCAGGATCCCCAGGTCCGGCAGCGACTGTGCGGCGGCGGCGAGGATGGGCGGAAGAACGCCCAATGCGGCGAGCGACAGGCCGACGAGGTTATAGACGGCGGTAAAGGCGATGTTGAGCGCAACGACCCGCATCGTGCGGCGCGCGATGCGCAGGACCTCGGGCACAAGCATCCAGTCGTCCCGCATCAGCGCGACGTGCGCCGCTTCGAT
The DNA here is from genome assembly GCA_005882445.1 of Candidatus Segetimicrobium genomatis. Taxonomy (GTDB): domain Bacteria; phylum Sysuimicrobiota; class Sysuimicrobiia; order Sysuimicrobiales; family Segetimicrobiaceae; genus Segetimicrobium. The sequence continues at coordinate 5,316 of VBAN01000055.1, forward strand.
CGCGACATCGGCGCCGGCCGCGCCCATGGCGATGCCCACATCGGCCTGCGCCAGCGCCGGCGCGTCGTTGACCCCGTCCCCCACCATGACGACCGTGTGTCCCCTCGCCTGGTAGTCTCTCACGATGGCGATCTTGTCCTCGGGCAGAAGGTCCGCCCGGTACGGCAGGCCGAGGCGGCCGGCGAGGGCCGCCGCCGCCCGCTCGTGGTCGCCCGTCAGCAGCTCGATGGTCCCGACGCCCAACGCCCGGACGGCATCGAGGGCCGCCGGCACCTCGGAGCGGAGCGTGTCGGCCGCGGCGATTGCGCCGATCGGAACGCCGTCTCTCGCCACGTACAAGAGAGTGTTCCCCTGAGCCTCGAGCGCCGCGGCTTCCTTCGTGGATGCCGCTGCGGGTACCATCCGCCCGCTGCCGACGGCGATCAGCGCCCCATGAACCCGCGCCCGCACCCCGAGTCCCGGCAGGGCCTCGAACTGCTCCGGCTCCTCGAGGGGCAGGCCGCGCTCCCTGGCTGCCGCGCGCACGGCCTCGGCCAGCGGATGCTCCGAGTACCGCTCGGCCGAGGCGGCCAGGGTCACGACCTCGAGGTCGGAGACCCCGTTCAGAGCCAGAACGTCGACCACCTGCGGGCGGCCGAGGGTGACCGTTCCCGTCTTGTCGATCAGCAGCACATCGGCTCGGGCCAGGGATTCCAGATACTTCCCGCCCTTGATCAGGAGCCCGCGCCTGGCCCCGGCGCCGACCGAGGCCAGCATGGCAATGGGCGTCGCGAGGGCGAGCGAGCACGAGCACGCCACGACCAGCACGGCTACCGTGGCCAGGAGATTGTGGCTGAGGAGAAACGTGAGCGCGGCGATGCCCACCACGACCGGCAGGTAGTACCCGGAGAATCGGTCGGCGACGCGCTGCACATCGGCGCGATGCGCTTCGGCCTGCTCCACCAGTGTGATCACGCGCCCGAACGTGGTGTCTGGGCCGACACGGGTGACCCGGACGCGGAGGGTGCCCAGGCGCGCGAGCGTGGCTGCGAACACCCGGGCACCGGGGCCGACGTCCACGGGCATGGATTCACCGGTGATCGCCGCCTGGTCCACCGTGGCGCGGCCCCCAATCACCTCGCCGTCCACCGGGATCTGCGCTCCCGGGCGCACGATCACCGTCTCGCCGACGCGCACCTCGCCGGTCGGGACTTCCTCCTCCGTACCATCTCGCTCCACCCGCGCCGTCGGGGGCGCGAGCGCGGTCAGGTCTCCCACCGCCCGGCGGGCACGGGCGGCGGTGAACCGCTCGACATGGTCGCCGATGCGCATGAAGAGGACGACGACCGCCGCGGTCACCCACTGGCCAATGGCGAGGGCTGCGAGCGCGCCGAAGCTCATCAGCGCGTGCGCGGTGATCCGGCCCCTAACCGCCGCGGTGACGGCCTTGCGAAACACGGGAGAGCCCGCGATCAGCACGCCTCCCCCACCACCGCGACGAAAAGGACCAGACCGAACACAATTCCGAGGAGGGCGAGCACGGAGCGCGTGAATCCGCCGAGCGAAGGACTCCGCAGGCGCTCCCCGGAAGGCCCGGGCGCGCCGGCGGTCAGAACCGGAACAGCGTAGCCGGCTCCCTCCACCGCCTTGCGGATGGCTGAGACATCAACCCGCGAGAGGTCGAGCCGCACGACCGCCTTCTCCGCCGTAAGCGACACGTCCACCGATTCCACGCCGGGAAGCGCCGAGATGGCATGCCGGACGTGCTGCGTGCACTCCGGGCAGTCCATCCCCCGGATCGGTACCTCCATCGTTCGCTGGGTCGCCATGGCTAACGTTCCCCCGAACCGGTATACCGGGTGCACTCATAGACGCCCTTGGCCACGTCCGCCAGGAGTCCGTCGGCCAGGCGGAGGAGCGCGGCCACGCGGCGGTCGCTCAAGCGATATCTCGTGTAGCGGCCTTCCGGCTCGGGGCTGACAAGACCGCAGTCGCGCAGGCAGCCGAGGTGGTTCGAGACGTTGGGCTGGCTGAGGCCGGTCGCCTTCACGATCTCGGTGACGGTCAGCGACCCCTGCCGGAGAACCTCCAGAATGGAGAGACGCGAGGGATCCGAGAAGCCCCGAAAGAGCTTCGCCGTCAGGCTGACACCCTGCGCCCGCGCCACGGTAAGCATGGGAGAACCAGCTCCTATCATTGAATAATTGTTTGGTGATATCATACCACGCGGGCACAAGTGAGATTTTAACCCGTCCGGGGATCTCCCCAGATTCAATCCCTGGGCTCACCCCGTGAGTCTCCCCACCCGCGCGGAATTCCCCTCAGATCCGGATCCTGGGCTCACCCGGTTGGTCTCGCCGGCCCCCCGTGATAATTCAGTGAGCGTATGGCTGGAACAGACCAGGCCCGCCCCCGGGGCCGGCAGCTGGGGCGCGTGATCCCGGGCCTCCTCGCCGCGGTGCTCCTCGTGGATCTCGCGCTGCGGGTCGTGTTCGCATTCCGGGTGGAGTCGATCGACCCGCTGACGTTTCGACCTTCGGACGCGCTCCTGCCCTACCGCCCGGTGGGCGCGACGTACGAGCCCAACCGCCATTATTACAACGCGCGGTCGTACGGCGACGTGGCGGGGATCGGGAACCTCCGCGAGCCGCGGGCGTACCGGCCCGTCCGCTTCAGCACGGATGCGCTGGGGTACCGCAACGCCGCCCATGCCCTGGACAGAGAGATCGGCGCGATCCTTGCCGGGGACTCGTTCGCCGCGGGGGTCGGGGCGAACGACGACAAGACGCTCTCCTCGAGGCTGAGCGCGCTCGGCCCCTGCGTCGTGTACAATGCCGCCAGCGAGGCGCGGGACGTCGTTCCCGACCGGATTCTGGCTGCGGCGCGCCGGCTCACCGTGCGCAACCGCCTGGTCATCCGCGTCTACGCCGAGGACGCCGAGGTCCCGCAACCCCGCGAGACGATGCTCCGGAAGTTCGCCGCGCAGATGCCGGAGGAGAGCCGCAGGGTGACCGGCCGGCTCAGAGGCATCCTCACGGTGTCGCCGCTCCAGATCCTGAGCGAGCGGGCGCTTCGGTCCCTCGAAGATGATCGGATTCTTCCCAACAGTTACGCCGGCAACGCCGTCGAGGCGGTCGTCTCCAACGGGGATTCGATGGCGTTTTGGACACGCGAGGTGCAGAACTTCTACCACCGGCGGCCGGTGGCGACCGCCTATTGGCGCTGGCTGCGGGATGAGCTGCGAACAGCCCGCTTCGACCTGCGGGTGGTCCTCGTGCCCAGCAAGTACACGGTGTACAGGCCGTTTCTCGTGGATCAGGCGCCCAACGGCCGGGGGGCGGGCGGCCGCTATCTCGATCGTCTGGAGCGCGCCCTGCGGGCCGCCGGGATCCCCGTTCTCAATCTGACCCCGTTCCTCTCCGCTGAAGCGGCGCGCCAGCTGAAGCACGAGCGGTACCTCTACTGGACGGACGATGTCCACTGGAACGCCCGCGGGATCGCGCTGGCGGCCGCGGCAATCCAGGAAACGTGGCCCCTGCCCGAGGGGTCCTGCGGCGCTCCCCACCTAGCGCGAAAAGGGTCCTAGCCGGCGGCGGCCGGACGCGCGGGCCGCGCGCCCGCGTCGCCGTTACGCCCGGGGCGCGGGTCTCGCCAGGACGCGCTTGTCTCCGACCCGGCGGGTGAGATGCCGGGTATCGAAGTACTCCAGGACGGTCAGCGTGAACTTGCGGCTGCTGCCCAGCTGATCCCGCAGCGCGGCGACCGTGATCTCCCCATGTTCGGCGATATGCGCGCGCACGCGCGATTCGATCTCCTCCAGCGCCTCGCGGTGGAAGATGATCTCCTCTCCCACGGCGATGAGACGGCCGCCGTCGAGCAGCGCCTGAAGCATGCGCTCCGCCGCCCCGCGGTCGGGGGCGGCGCCCAGGACCTCTTCCCGGCCCGGCGGAGCGAACCGGCCGCGCCGGAAGGCCTCCTCGATCGCGCTCGCGGCGGCGATCTCCGCGGGGGTGTGGGCGGCATGGAACGTGGACAGGCGCGCTAGCCCCTCCTCGACGACGACCTGTGAGCCGGCCACCAGGTCATCGAGCGCGTACCCGTAGAGCCGGTCGTCTCCGGCCCCAAACACGCGGCTCTTCAGATCGTCCCGCGGCATTCCCCGCCGCCACGGCGCCCCTGAGTGGTATTCCCCGAGGGCGCGAAGCACGTCGTCCTGAATCGTCTGAGCGGCGTTCGCCGAGAACACCCGCCCCCGCAGGTCGAGGGCCTGCCGGGCGGCCACCCAGGCCCGCACCTGCTCGGCGGCCCGCTCCGGGGTCACGCCCGCCTCCCTGGCGAGCAGATCGACCGTCGAGCCGCCCCGCCCGGCGGCCGCAAGCGCCGCCTGAAGCTGACCCTCGACCCCCGAGCCTTCTTCGGACGCCACCGCCTGCGCCGCGGCCCCACCCCGGCGGCGGAGAGGCGCATGAGGCGCGATCACCTCGCCGCCTCCAACCGTGGTCATCGGGGAGTAGCGCCGGAGTACGAAGGCGTCGCCGCGGGCCGCGATGGCCGGCCGCTCCAGCCTCAACTGCGCGACCGCCGTTTCGCCCGGGCCGAGGCGCGGCCGGTCCAGGAGCCGGATGCGCCCGATGATCTCGTCGGCTCCAACGTACAGACGGATTCGCGCGTGATGCGCGAGCGCGGGGGCGGTCTCCAGCAGGCGGACGCGGACATCGAGCAAGGCGGTCGGCTGAAAACTGGCCGGGGACGCCAGCCAGTCGCCGCGGACGACCTCGTCTTTGGCCGCGCCGACGATGTTGAGGGCAACGCGCTGGCCCGCCTCCGCCGTGTCGACCGGCACCCCGTGGCTTTGCACCTGCCGGACCCGCACCTCCCGCGCGGCCGGCAGCAGTTCGAGAACGTCGCCCGTCCGAATCCGTCCCGTCCAGAGCGTTCCGGTCACGACCGTGCCGAACCCGGCCATCGTGAAGCTGCGATCGATGGGCAGGCGGGCCGGAGCGTCAACCGGGCGGGCCGCCGCATCCCGCAGCGCGGCGTCGATGGCGGCGACAAGGGCCGGGATCCCGTCGCCCCGGCGGGCGGAGACGGGGAGGATCGGCGCGCCATCCAGGAAGGACCCCGCGGTCGCCGCCCGGATATCGTCCGTGACGAGCGCAAGCCAGTCCTGATCGGTGACCAGATCGATCTTGTTCAGGACGACGATCCCCCGGCGCAGTTGGAGGAACCGGAGGATGTCCAGATGCTCGCGGGTCTGGGGCATCACGCCTTCGTCCGCGGCGACCACCAGCAGCACCAGATCGATCCCGGTGGCGCCGGCGAGCATGTTTCTGATGAGGTGCTCGTGACCCGGCACGTCCACGAGGCCGACCCGCCGGCCGCTCGGCAGATCGAAGTGGGCGAACCCGAGGTCGAGCGTCATCCCCCGCCGCCTCTCCTCCTCCAGCCGGTCCGGGTCTACCCCCGTGAGCGCTCGGACGAGGGCGCTCTTCCCGTGGTCGATGTGGCCGGCGGTTCCAACGACGGCGTACCCGAGGACGGCCGGGGCGGCCGGGCGGGGAGATCTCGCTGCGCTCACGGGCCTGCGCCGGAGGCGGCCAACTTCAACACCGCCTCCAGGGCGGGCCAATCGCTCGACCCCAGCGTCCGGAGGTCGAAGATCAGCCGGTCATCGGCGATCCGGCAGAACACCGGAGGCCGCGCGACGCGCAGGCTCCGCTCCCAGGTCTCCACCGGAGCGTCCGTGGGACGGATGGCCACCCCCCACGACGGCAGCTCGACCCCCGGCAGCGCCCCTCCTCCGGCCTCGGCGATGGTGGGGCGGACCTCCACGATCGCGGTGGACGGCAGCTGCTTCCGGAGCCGGGCGGCCAGGTCGTGGGCCGCGCGCTCGAGCGCGCGCGGGTCGGCGCCCAGCATCGACAGCACGGGAATCGCTTCCCAGGCGCGATCGGGGTCGCGGTAGACCCGCAGGGTCGCTTCGAGGGCGGCAAGATCCAGTTTGTCGATCCGGACCGCCCGGGCCATCGGATGCGAGCGAATGCGGCCGACGATCGCCTCCCGCCCGACGATCAACCCCGCCTGGGGGCCGCCGAGCAGCTTGTCCCCGCTGAACGTCACCACGTCGACGCCGCCGGCGACGGCCGCCCGGGCCGTCGGCTCCGAGGGCAGGCCGCGCGCAGCCAGATCGACGAGGGCACCGCTCCCCATATCGAACAGCACAGGGACCCCTGCGCGCTGTCCCAGCGCGGCGAGCTCGCCGGGGGCAACCTCGTGGACAAACCCCCGGATCGCGAAGTTGCTCCGGTGAACCTTGACGAGCAGGGCGGTGTCCGGGGTGAGCGCCGCGTCGTAATCATGCAGGTAGGTCTTGTTGGTCGTCCCCACCTCGACCAGGCGGGACCCGCTCGCGGCCATGATGTCGGGGATGCGGAAGCTTCCGCCGATCTCGACCAGTTCGCCGCGGGAGACGATCACCTCTCGCCCGCGCGCCAGGGCGGTGAGCGACAGCAGGACCGCGGCGGCGTTGTTGTTGACCGCGATCGCCGCCTCCGCCCCGGTCAGTTCGCGCAGCAGGGCGGTGACGTGGCGCTGGCGCGAGGTCCGGGTGCCCGTTTCCGGATCGGTCTCGAGCACCGCGTATCCCGAGGCGGCGGCAACGGCCTCGCGGGCGGCGGCGCACAGCGGCGCCCGTCCAAGGTTCGTGTGCAAAACGATGCCGGTGGCGTTGAGAGCGCCTCGACCCCGACCCCGCCTTCCGCCGCGCGCCCTTCCAGGAGCCTCGCCCGGGCGTCTTCCACCACCTCCCGGGTGCAGGCGACCACGAGCGCCCGTGGATACGCGGAGAGCGCCCCGTCCGCCTCGAGCCGCTGGAGCAGGCGCTCCACCGAGGGTAGCTGCCGGAGCGGTACCGTGCCCATCCCCCTCCCCGCTTACCTTGGCCCCAACCTCTGCTTGCCGTTTGCCCCACTTCGGTTTGGAGCCCCCGCAGGGGGCACTCCACGCTTCGATCGGCCTTCGATCGGCCTACTTCAGGAGGAAGCCCAGACCCAGTCCGACGACGATCATCACCGCGACCACCCAGACGATGCGCAGCAGATCATAGGAGAGCCGCCGCCGGAGCTCCTCGTCGCTGTCGCGCGTCCCCACGGCGGCAACCGGACCGCCGGCCGCGGCCGGCCTGAGCCGGGCGCCGCAGACGCGGCAGATGATCCTTCCCGCGGCATTCTCAGTCCCGCACTTCGCACACTGCATGGCCACCCTCCACTATGATAACGCCCTACGATGGCCGCGCATCCCCGGCCGGGAGGGCGCGCATCGACGTCCATCGCGCGCGCAGGGCCGGGACGACCCCCGCCGGCATCGGGATGCTCCCCAACTGGGCGTGGCCTGTGCGGGCGCCGCCGCCGTGGTAATCCGTGCCGCCGGTGGCGACCAGCCGGTACCGGCCCGCAATCGTGAGATACGCTTCGACCATCTCGGGGGTGTGGTCCGGGTAGTACACCTCGATCCCGCCGAGGCCGCGCGCGACGAGCCGCGGCACCCGCTCGAGCACCGGGCCGCTGGACGACCACCCGGGATGCGCGAGCACCGGCACCCCGCCTGCGCCGGCGATCACCTCGACGGCGTCCTCGGGGGCCAGCGGGGCCCGGGGCACGTAGGCCGGACCGTTCCGGCCGAGAAACCGTTCAAAGGCCTCCTGGACCGACGCGACCCGCCCCGCTTCCACCAGCGCGCGGGCAATGTGCGGACGTCCGACGGCCGCTCCCGAAGCGATCTCGCGGATCCGCGCCCACTCCACGCGGACCCCCAGGGCAAAGAGCCGGCGCACCATCTCCTCCGCGCGGCGCACCCGCGCCGCGCGCCGCTCCCCGAGGAACGCCTGGAACGTCCCGTCGGCGTGGTCGATGAAGTAGCCCAGGATGTGGACCTCGTCCTGGCCCACGTCCGTGTTGATCTCCACCCCCGGGATCACATCCACGCCGTACCGCCGCCCGGCCGCGAGGGCCTCGTCCACGCCCTCGGTGGTGTCGTGATCGGTGAGCGCGAGGGTGGAGACGGCATGCTCGCGCGCGGCCCTGACAAGCCGATCCGGAGATAACAGGCCGTCCGACGCGGTGCTGTGGGTGTGAAGATCGATGCGGATGGCTGGAGGCGCCTACCTGGGGGACACGATCAGCTTGATCGCGGTCCGATCTTCGCCGTCGATCTGCACATCGGCGAACGCGGGGACGCACACCAGGTCGAGTCCGCTGGGGGCGACGTACCCGCGGGCGATGGCGATCGCCTTGACCGCCTGGTTGATCGCGGCCGCACCGATGGCCTGGAGCTCCGCCGTCCCTTTCTCCCGCACGACGCCCGCAAGCGCGCCCGCAACGGCGGTGGGGTTCGACTTGGCGGCGACTTTGAGGATGTTCATGGGTGCGTGCCTCCTCGGCGGAGTGGGCGGCAATTCCCCGCCTCCTTGGAGGGGGCTATTCCTTTCGTGGGCGTTCTGGAGAATCCTCCCCCTCCGGTCCCGCCCCCGCCCCCTCCATCCGAGTGACCCGCTGAATGGCCCGGGCGTGGCCGGTCCGCTCGTCCACGTCGAGGAGGACGGCGTTCAACTGCGCGGGCCCCACGGCCACGTTGAACCGCGCCGGCAGCTGGGTGAGGAACCGCTGGAGCACCTCCTCGCGGCCCATCCCGATGATCGAGTCCCGCGGCCCGGTCATGCCGACGTCCGTGATGAACGCGGTGCCGCCCGGAAGGATGCGCTCATCGGCCGTCTGAACGTGTGTGTGCGTCCCCACCACCGCGGAGACGCGTCCATCGAGATACCACCCCAGGGCGGTCTTCTCGGAGGTCGCCTCGGCATGCATGTCGATGACGAGCACGGGCGTCTCCTGCCGGAGGCGCTCCACCAGCTCCCAGCCAATGCGGAAGGGCGAGTCGAGGGGCTCCATGAAGATCCGGCCTTCCAGGTTGACCACCCCCACCCCCGCGCCGCCCCGCGCACCCGAGGGACGGAAGACGCCCGCCCCCCGTCCGGGGGCGCCCGCCGGGTAGTTCGCGGGCCTCAACAGACGCAGATCGCCGTCGAGCAGCGTGGAGATCTCCCGGGCCTGCCAGGTGTGGTTGCCCCCGGTCACCACGTCGACGCCGGCGGCCACGATCTCCTCGAACGTCTCGCGGGTGATCCCGAACCCGCCTGCGGAATTCTCTCCGTTGGCGATCGTGAAGTCGACCGACAGCTCCCGGCGCAGACCGGGCAGCATCCGCGCCAGGGCCCGGCGTCCGGGCCTGCCCACGATGTCGCCGTTGAACAGCACCTTCACGCCGGGCCGCCCTTCTATTTCGCGTACTCGATCGCGCGCGTCTCCCGCAGCACCGTCACCTTGATCTGCCCGGGATACTGCATTTCCTCTTCGATCTTCTTGGCCATCTCGCGCGCCATGGTCATCGCGCTGGTGTCATCGATCTCCTGCGGCTTGACCAGCACCCGGATTTCGCGGCCGGCCTGAATCGCATAGGCCTTGTCCACTCCGGGGAAGGACGTGGCGATGCGCTCCAGGTTCTCGAGCCGCTTCATGTACAATTCGACGGTATCCTTGCGGGCCCCGGGGCGCGAGGCCGAGATCGCGTCCGCCGCCGCCACCAGGATCGATTCCACCCCCGTCGCCTCGGCGTCTCCGTGATGATACGCGATGGCGTTGAGCACCTGCGGCGGCTCGTGGTAGCGCCGGGCGATGTCCATGCCGATGTCTCTGTGGCTGCCTTCGGCCTCGTGGGTGAGCGCCTTCCCGATGTCGTGGAGCACTCCGGCCCGGCGCGCCAGTTCCGGGTCGGCGCCGAGCTGCGTCGCCATCAGGCCCGCCAGCAGGGCCACCTCGATGGAATGCTGCAGCAGGTTCTGCCCGTAGCTGAACCGGAAATTGAGCCGGCCCAGGAGCTTCAACTCCTCGGGATGCAGCCCGTGAACGCCGGCCTCGAACGCCGCCCGCTCGCCGGCCTCGCGGATCCGGGTATCGATGTCCCGCTGCGCCTTCTCCACCATCTCCTCGATCCGCGCCGGGTGGATCCGGCCGTCGGCCAGGAGCTTCTCCAGCGTCATCTTCGCGACTTCGCGGCGAATCGGATCGAACGAGGAGATCGTGACCGACTCCGGGGTGTCGTCGATGATCAGATCGACTCCGGTGAGGCTCTCGAGGGACCTGATGTTGCGGCCTTCCCGGCCGATGATCCGCCCCTTCATCTCATCGTTGGGCAGGGGGACCACCGACACGGTCACTTCCGCCGTATGATCGGCGGCACACCGCTGGATGGCCAGGGCGACGATCTCCCTGGCTGAACGCTCGGCTGTCTCCCGAGCTTCCGCTTCGATCTTCTTGCCGATCTGCGCCGCCTCGTGCCGGATCTCGATTTCGGTCTTCTGGAGCAGTTCCTGACGCGCCTGCTCCAGGGTCAGGCCGGCGACGCGTTCAAGCTCAACGCGCTGGCGCTGCGATGCCTCCTCCAACTCCTCCCTAGCCTTGGTGACCTCCTGCTCCCGCTGCGCAAGGACCTGTTCCCGTTTCTCGGCTGTCTCCAGCTTCCGGTCCAGGGTCTCCTCACGCTGAATCAACCGCCGTTCGAGCCGCTGCTGCTCCGCGCGCTGCTCCCGAACCTCGCGTTCGGCGTCCCGCTTGATCCGGAACGCCTCGTCTCTGGCCTCCAGGAGCGCTTCGCGCTTCTTATTGTCCGCCTCCCGATCCGCCGCCACCGCGGCGTCTTCGATGATGCGCTTCGCAGCGACCTCGGCCGTTCCAATCTTCGCCTCACCGGCGAACTTTCGCAGAAGGTATCCAAGGAGGAAGGCTCCCAGCCCGATGACGCCCGCACCAAGGAACAGAACGGGGTTCATGGGTGTCACCCCCTCCGTTTAAATATAATCGCCTATCGTTCCCCCGTAGTGTGCTAAACCCTCCTGCCTCGCTTTGCTCTACTCCGCGTATCGATCAGCCTTTCCCCGACCGGTGCCAAGCTCCCGGCCGGACGTATGTGAGCTTTAGCTTTCAATCCCCTTCGCTTCATTCTATCGTGACCGGAAAATGCGGTCAAGGAAAGCCCCTCGGCACCATCCGGAGAGGCCCGGGCCGGGCGCCTG
>VBAN01000305.1 GCA_005882445.1 Candidatus Segetimicrobium genomatis
CGTCTACCGGGGCGGTGGAGCCGGCGTCGTGTGATCCGATGGTGCCTGCGGCGACGGTCGATCACGTTGAGGACCACGATCGGTGGAGAGGGAGGCGGGCAGGGATGACCGGAGAGTTTGCGGGGAAAGTGGCGATCGTTTCCGGCGCCGCGGGTGGAATCAGCAGCGTGATCCTGCGGCGGCTTGCCGAGGCCGGGGCGCGCGCGGTGATCGCCGACCTGGATGAGGAGCGAGCCGCTGCCGCCGTGCGGCAGCTCACCGCGCAGGACCGCGAGGTCCGGTTCGTCCGCACCGACGTGCGAGACAGCGCGCAGGTGGACGCGATGGTCGAAACTACGGTCGAGCAATTGGGCCGGGTTGACATCCTCGTGCACGGCGCCGGCGTTGACGTGCACAAAGATGTGGTGGACCTCACGGACGAGGAATGGGATCTGCAGATCGACGTGCAGCTTCGGGGCGCTTTCCTCTTGAGCCGGGCGGTCGGCCGGCGGCTGATCGCGCAGGGACAGGGCGGGCGGATCATCCTCATCGGCTCGACCTCCGGCAACAACGCGCGCGTGAAGGCGGGGCCGCATGCCGCGTCAAAGGCCGGCGAGATCCAGCTCGCCCGCGTGATGGCCCTCGAGATGGGCCGCCACGGCATCACCGTGAACGTCGTCTCGCCGGGCCTGACCGACATCGCCGGCATCTCGCGCTCAGTGCAGACGGCGGAATACCAGCGCGCCTTCATCGCGCAGGTGCCGCTCGGCCGCCTCGGCACGCCGGATGAGATCGCGGACCGGAGGGTACTCTGCCGGCAAGATTACGGTGCAAGGTCCACATGTGGCAGCCACCTACGGGCAAACGGGGGGAGAGCCGTAGGCGCCGGCCCCCGCCACAGGAGTTCGCCGCCCGCGGAGATAAGTCCACAGTTGGGTACGGAGCTCGCACGAAGACAGGAGCGGCATTGCGCATCCACTGGACGGCGCTGGTGTTTTCCTCTGTCAACTCCGCGGTCCAGCTGCTCGTCCCCCTCTACGCGCTCCATCTCGGGTATCCCGGCCTGACCATCGGTATCCTGGCCGCGCTCCCCTCCGTCGCCAACATCAGCCTGCGGGTGGTGGCCGGACGCCTGTCCGACCGCCACGGTGAGACCAGGGTCTTGCAGGCCGGCGGACTCTTCTACCTCACCGCGACGCTGGGATTCCTGCTCTCGACGGCCGCCGGGCTCGCGCCGTTCGTCTGCGCGCAGATCCTCCAGGGTGTGGGGCGCTCGGTCTTCTGGACCGTGGGGCAGGCGTACGTCACGAAGCTCCCCCTCGAGCGCGGGCAGCACCTGAGCCTGTTCAACGGCGCCACCAACCTCGGCATGCTCCTGGGCATGAGCGGAGCGGGGCTGCTGGTGGTCTCGCTCGGCTATCCGGGCGCGTTTGCCACGGTCTTCCTGCTCACGCTCCTCTACTCCGCCCTCACCTACTCCCTGCCGCCGCTCCCGGCGCCGGCGCGCCCGGCGCCCGCCGGCCGAGCCGCCGGGGGATGGGCCACCCCCACGCTCAGCCTGGGGCCGCTGTGGCTGGCGGCCAGCTGCTCGTTTGTGTCGGGCGGGACGTTTGCGCTGGCCGGGTCCTTCTACCCGGTGTACCTGGCGCAGGTGGGCTACGGTGCCCGGAGCATCGGTCTCCTCGTCACGCTGCTTGCCGCCGGTATGCTGGGGATCAGCTTCGTGGCGCGCAGCCTCATCGACAGGGCGATCCCGTTGGGGCGGCTCGGAGTGACGTTCATCATCAGCGGGGGACTGGGGCTCGCCGCCGTCCCCATATTCCACAACTGGCTGCCGCTGGCCGCCCTGCTGCTCGTGGCCGGGTTCTGCTCGGGCGGATGCAGCCTCGTCTATCAGCTGGCCGTGCTGCGGCACAGCGCCTGGCATACCCGAGGCGCGACGATGGCCTCCGTCGGGGTGTTCGGGAACCTCGCGCTCCTGATCCTGCCGACCACGATTGGGCTCGCCCTGCGGTGGACGTCGCTCGAAGCGGCCCTGGCGGCCGCCGGACTCTTCATCATGATCCTGGGAGGGATCGCGGGGCTGAACGTCGGAAGGACCAACCCCCTCGCGGCCGTCCGGGAGACCATACCCGTGGAAGGCAGCGCCGAGGGCACGTAACCCGACGTG
>VBAN01000304.1 GCA_005882445.1 Candidatus Segetimicrobium genomatis
GAGGCCGGCGTGACCCGCTTCGACGGCGCGGTGGGCGGTCTCGGCGGCTGTCCGTTTGCGCCGGGGGCGACAGGGAATATTGCGACCGAGGACGTCAATCACATGCTGCAGGCCATGGACATCGACACCGGGATCGACCAGCAGGCGCTGCTCGAATGCGGCCGGCTGGTGCGGGACGTGATCACGGCCGAGCTCCCCAGCCACTCGCTGCGGGTCCACCTCGGACGGGGCGCCTGAGCCGCCGGCCCGGCGTCGGGGGTGCAGGATTTTCTGGGCCGCGCGCGAAACTGCATGGAGTCACTGACACAACCGGACGCAGCACCGTCGGAGCATCGCATCGGTGAACACGCCGCAGCAGCGATACGGTGACATCCGGCCGCACCCGTTGCGGCCGTTCCTCAGCCCCACCTCCTGCGCCCGGCGCTCGACGCATCGAGGTGTGTATTGAACATCGGTCTGTTTACCGATTCTTACCTGCCGCGCAGTAGCGGTGTGGTGCGGGCCGTGGACGCGGCCGCGCGAGGGCTGCGGTCGCGGGGCCATCGCGTCTACATCTTTGCCCCCGCGTACCCCGGGTACACCGACGCCGCCCAAGACGTCTACCGGTTTCCCTCCATCGCGGCGCCGGGGCACGCGGATTTCCCCCTGGCGGTCCCGTACTCCGCCGCGCATCTGCGGACGCTCCGCGGCCTCCGGCTGGATCTCATCCACAGCCACTCGCCCTTCCTCCTCGGGGGGCTGGGGGCCTGGGTGGCGCACACGTTTCATCTGCCGCTCGTCTTCACGTACCATACCCTCTACGCCGAGTACGCGCACTACGCGCCCCTGGTGGGAGAATTGACCCGGCCGTTCATCATCGCCTACACGACCGCCTACTGCAACCGGTGCGACCGGGTGCTGGTGTCCGTCCCGGCGATGACCGGTATCCTCCACGCCTACGGGGTCCGCGCGCGCATCGAGGTCGTCCCCAGCGTCGGCATCGATCCCGCGGAGTTCGCGCATCCCTCGCCCCAGACCGTGCGCGCCTGGTATCACATTCCCGCGACCGCGCCCCTCCTGCTGTTCGTCGGGCGCCTGGCGCGCGAGAAGGGCATTGCGCTGCTGCTGGAGGTCGCCGCGGCCCTGCCTGAGGTCTGGCTCCTGCTCGTGGGCGAGGGGCCCGAGCGGCAGGACCTGCAGGCGCAGGCGCAGCGCCTCGGCCTCGGGGAGCGGGTCATCTTCGCCGGCGAGCTGGACCACGCCCACGTCGTCGATGCCTTGTACGCCTGCGACCTGTTCGTCTTTCCGTCCCAGACCGAGACCCTCGGGCTGGCGGTGCTCGAGGCGATGGCGGCCGGCCGCGTGGTGGTGGCGGTCCAGGGCGGGGCGATGCCCGACATCGTCCGCGACGGCGAGACCGGCCGCGTGGTGCCCCCGGACCCGGAGGCGCTGCGCCGCGCGATCGCGGACCTGCTGGCCGCGCCTGAACAGCGGCAGGCCTGGGGGGCGCGGGCGCAGGGCGCCGCCGCGGCCTACCGGCAGGACCGGGTCCTCGAGCAGTTGCTCGGCGTCTACGACGCGCTGCTGGAGAGCCGGCATGCCGTGGTCCATCCGGCGCCATAGCGTCGTGCGGAGGCACCTGCGCCCGCTGATGCGCGCGTATGCGCCCGGCCGAGGCGAAGGCTCGGCCCCGGGGCGGGCGGGTGATTCGAGGGAGGAGCCGGCGTGCGCCTGAAGCGCCTGGAACTGAGCGGGTTCAAGACCTTCGCCGAGCGGACCGGGATCGAGTTCTCGTCCCAGGTCACCGGCGTCGTGGGCCCAAACGGAAGCGGCAAGACCAACATCTTTGACGCGATTCGCTGGGCGCTGGGCGAGGGAAGCCTGCGGTCCCTGCGGGGCGTGCGCACCGAGGACATCATCTTCGCCGGCACGGAGCGGCGGCGCCCGCTGGGCATGGCGGAAGTGACGCTCGTGCTGGACAACGAAGACGGCACGCTCGCCCTTCCGGCGGGGCCCAACGGCGACACCCCGCCCATGCCGCTGGCCTTCGCGGAGGTCACGGTGACCCGCCGCGCGATGCGCAACACCGGGAGCGAGTACTTCATCAACGGGCTCCCCTGCCGGCTGCGGGATATCCAGACGATGTTCCTCGGGACGGGGCTCGGCGGGCATTCCTATGCGCTCGTCGCCCAGGGCGAGGTCGAGCAGATGCTGGACGCCACGCCGGAGGAGCGGCGGATGATCCTCGAGGAAGCCGCCGGGCTGGCCAAGTACAAGCGCCGGCGCTACGATGCCGAGCGCCGGATGGCGGCCGCCGAATCGACGGTGCTGCGCGTGACCGATATCCTGGGAGAGCTCGACGGTCAGACGGCCCAGCTCGCGGCCCAGGCGGAGGCGGCGGAGCGGTATCAGGTTCAGACGCGGGAGTTGCGGACCCTCGAGCTCTCGCTCCAGGTCGAGGAGGTCCGGCGGTGCGTTCGAGCGCAGCGCCGCGTCCGCGAGCACCTGGAGGAGATCGACGCGCGCCGCCGCGAGGCCGAAGAGGCGGTGCGGGCGCTCGCCGAGCAGTGCGCGGCGCTGGACCGGCGGGCGGTCGAGGCGGGCCGCGAGTGGGAAGAGATCCAGCGTTCGCAGATGGCGCTGACCGAGCGCCGCGCCCATGCCGCTGCCGAGGTGGACCTGGCCGCCGAGCGCCTCCGCGGGGTGGAGGGGCAGCGCCAGCGGCTCGACCGGGAACTCGCCCGCGCCCGCGCGGAGGGCGATGCCCTCGAGCGCGAGCGCTCCGCCCTCGCGGACGCCATGGGAGACCTTGCCGCCAGGGTCGACCGGGAACGGGCAGAGGTCGAGGCCGCCGAGGCGCGGGTGCTCCAGCTGGACGCGGCGGCCACCCATGGAGAGGAGCAGCTGGAAGCCAGCCGCGCGACCTCGCGCGCCATCGCGGAGAAGCGTGCGCACGCCGCCAGCGAGGCGGCCGCCGTGGAAGCCCGCGAGGCGGCGCACCGAGATCGGGCGGCCGGATTGGGCGAACGGGCCACCTACCTGACGGAGCGGTTGAGCGCGGCGCGCGCCGACCTCGCGGCCCGCGCGCGCGAATCCGGGGACGGGGAAGCGGCCCTGGAAGAAGCGCGCCGCCGCCTCGCCGCGCTCCGCGCCGATCTCCAGGCCCACTCGGCCGCCCGCGAGGCGACGCTTGCCGAGGAGCGGCAGCTCGAGATCGAACGGGAGGGGCTCGCCTCCCGCCTCCGGTATCTCGAGGAGGCCCAAGCGCAGTTCCGAGGTTATGACAGCGGCGCCCGGGAGATCCTGCTGGCGTGGCGGAGCCGCCCTGCTCAGGTCCCCGGTCTTTCGGGAACGGTGGCGGACTTCCTCAGCGTGCCCCGCGAACTGCGGCGGGCGTGCGAGGCCGCGTTGGGTGCCGGGCTCTCCGCGCTCGTGGTGGCCACGGTGGAGGACGCGCGGCGGGCCCTCGCGCTGCTCGGCGGGGAGGAGCGCGGGGGGGTGACGTTCGTTCCGGCGGCGGAGGTCTCGCCCGACGTGCCGCCGTCCGTGCCGCCGCAGGCGGGCGCGGATCCCGCGATGCTGGGCCGCGCCGCCGACCTGGTCCAGGTGATGGGCCCCTATGCCGCCACAATCGGCGCACTTCTCTCTGACCTCTTCATCGTCGCGGACCTGGACGCCGCCCTGAGGCTGCGCGCGAGCGGATACCGCGGGCGTGCGGCGACGCTCGCCGGCGAGGTCCTCACCCCCCAGGGGGTGCTGATCGCCGGCCGCGGCAGCGCGGATCGCGGGAGCATCCTTGGACGGTCGGAAGAGATGGCCGAGGTCCGCAGCGCATTGGATCGTGTAGAGGCGTCGGTCGGCGGGCTCAGGCAGCGCCGCGAGGAGAGCGACCGCCGCATTCGCGAGGCCGAGGGGGCGGCCGAGGCGGCCGCCGCAGGCGCCGACCGGCAGATCCCCGGCTGGAGGAAGAGACCGCCCGGGTGCGCGCGGATGCGGCCGCCGCCGATCACGAAGCCGCCGCTCTGGCCGCCGTGCGGGAACGCCTGCGCCAGGATGCGGAGAGCCTGGAGACCCGTCTTGGCGAGGTGGAGCGGCAGGCCGCGGCCATGGCCGCCGAGGTGCGCGGCCAGGCCGGGACGCGGCGCGACGCGGCAGCCCGGGTGACCGAGCTCCGGATCGCGCTGACGCAGTTGGGTGGCCAGGTTGATGCCGGGAAGGCCAGAATCGCAGAGGTCGAGCGCGGGCTCGCCCAGGTGGCCGGCCGGTGCGACGAACTCGCGGGCGAAGGCCGTGATCTCGCCGCCGAGGCGGGCCGACTCGATGCCGAGCGGGCGGCCGCGCGGGCGCGCTGCGAGGGTCTCGATGCGGAGAGTACTCTCCTCGCGGCTTCCCAGGCCGCGCTGGACGATGAGCGGGCCACCCTGGCCGCCCGCCGGACCGAAGCGGAAGCGGGGCACCGGGACGGCCTCGGCCGCGCCGCCGCGCTCGCCGATGAGGCGCACAAGGCGGAGGTCAAGCAGGCCCAGGTCGAGGCGGAACTGGGCGGCGCGCGGCGGCGCCTCGAAGAGGAGTTCGGCATCCCCTTTGAACGGGCGGCCGGCGCCGTTCCCGACAGCGTCAACCGCGACGAGACGCTGGGGCGGATCGAAGCCCTGCGCGGTCTGATCGCGGCGATGGGCCCGGTGAACCTCCTGGCGATCGAGGAACACCGGCAGGTCGCGGAGCGGGCCCAGACGCTCCGGACCCAGTTGGAGGATGTGCAGGGCACGATCGCCGCGCTGCGGACGCTCATCGTGCAGCTCGAGGACGTGATCCGCATTCAGTTCGACCAGACCTTCAAGGCGGTCCACGACGAGTTTTCCGCCCTGTTCGTCCGCCTCTTTTCCGGCGGACGCGCGGGGCTCGAACTCGTCCCCGGGGTCGACGGCGCCGAGCCGGGAATCGATATCATCGCCCGTCCGCCCGGGAAGAAGCTCCGCAGCCTCGGCGCCCTTTCCGGCGGGGAGCGCGTCATGGTGGCGATGGCGCTCGTCTTCGCGATGCTCAAGGTCCGCCCGAGCCCCTTCTGCGTCTTCGACGAGATCGAGGCGGCGCTCGATGAGGCGAACACGCGCAAGGTGAGCGAGGTGCTGCGGGAACTGGCGGTCCGGTCGCAGATCATCATGATCACCCACAACAAGGCGACGATGGAGGCAAGCGACGTGCTCTACGGGGTCACCATGGAGGAACCGGGCGTCTCGCACATGATCTCGGTGCGCCTAGTGGCTCCCGACGAGCGGGCCGAGCCGCAGCCGGTTGGGTAGTCCGGGAGACCCGGCGGGCGATAACCCCTCGGGGTGGCTTGGGCGCC
>VBAN01000056.1 GCA_005882445.1 Candidatus Segetimicrobium genomatis
TTTTACATCCTGGCCGGCGGGGCCTCTGCGACCCTGGCGGGATTGATGTTTGTGGCGATCTCGCTCGGGTCCACGCTGATCGCCCGGAAAGACCTCCCCGTTCTCCGGGGGTTCGGAAGCCCCACGCTCATGCACTTCGTCTACGTCCTGGCGACCTCGGCGCTGGTACTGATTCCTATCGTGACGCGGACGTCGCTTGGGGTCATGCTCGTGCTGGCGGGCATCGTCAGCCTCGGGTGGACGCTCGGCACGCAGCCGCAGATGCGGCGCTCGAATCGGGCAGGATCCATTGATGCGCACGATTGGATCTGGTGTCTCGTCGCGCCCTCGGCCGCGTATCTCCTCTACATCGGGACCGGCATCGCGGTCCTCGGGGGGGAGGCCAGGCAGGCCCTGGACGGACTGGCGTTCGCCAGCATCCTCCTGCTGGCGGCCGGCATCCGGAATGGGTGGGACATGGTCGCGTTCTTTGCACTGAAGCAGACCGCCCCGCCCCAGCCGGAGAGCAGCGCGGAACAGCCCTTTGCGGCCCCTCCCTTTGTGGAACGCGTGGACACGGAAGGGCCCGGCGCAGAGCGCCCCGAGATGGAGCGCCCCGATGCGCAACGCCCCGCCGTAGAGCGCCCCGCTCCATCCAACGGGCCGACGGCGGCGGAACGCCCGCCGGATCCCACCACGAGCCTCGCGCTGCCCTCATCCGACCAGGCTGACGTGACCCGCCTCGTCCAGGACGCGGGGCTCCCCCCCGGCGACTTCACCTGGGCGCTCCAGCCCAACCGGTACGCGCTGATCGGGCCGCTCGTCTCGGCGCTGGTCCACACGCGGACGGGGGGGTATTTCAGATTCGAATTCACCGCGGATGCGTCCGGCCGGAACCGGATGTCTGTGTTCTGCCCCGGCAAGGGCGCGCCCGAGGTGGCGAAGGAAGCCGGGTCGTGGGAGGACCAGTTGGGTCAGGTCCGCGTCTGGCTGAAGTCCCTGAGCGAGGTGCGCCGCTAGGCGCCCCGGCCTCCGTCTCCGAAAATTTCGTCGACGAGGGCGAGGAATTTCTTCACGTCGAACGGCTTGGTGAGATAGTCGCGCGCCCCGTCGGCGCGCAGGCGCTCGATCTGTCGAGGGGTAGCGTCGGCGCTGACGACAACGACCGGGATCTCACGGGTCTCAGGGGATTCCCGCAGGCGGCGCAAGACTTCGGCCCCTCCGATGTCCGGCAGGTGCAGGTCCAGCAGAATCAGGTCCGGGTGGTGCTCGCGGGTGAGATCGAGGCAGAGACGCCCCTGCATGGCCGAGAGGAGCCTGACCCCGGGACGGCGGGCCAGGAGGCGCTCGATCAGTCTGAGGTTGGACAGGTTGTCCTCGACATAGAGCACGGTGCGCGTCTTCGAGGAGACGCCGGCCGCGTCCGAATGGGGCGTCTCCCGGTCCGCCGGCTCGCCCGGCCGTATCGTTCCATCCGCGACGGGAAATTCTGTCCAGAAAGTGCTCCCGTGCCCGACGATGCTCTCGACGCCTATCGTGCCCCCCATGGCCTCCACCAGAGCCTTGGAAAGCGCCAGGCCGAGCCCGCTGCCTTCGACGGAGGTCGCGTCGGCGTTCAGGCGCTCGAAGGGGGTGAAGAGGCGCTGCAGGTCTTCGGGGGCAATCCCGGGGCCGGTATCGCGGACGCTGATCCGGAACCGTCCCCCCGCCACGTCCTCGCAGGACAGGGTCACGGTCCCTCCTCTGCGATTGTACTTGATCGCGTTGGACACAAGGTTCAACAGGATCTGGACGACTCGCTGCTTGTCCGCCATCACATGCCGCTGGGGGAAATCCGCCACCTCGGCGCGGAGCTGAACGGCCGCCCCGGCCGCCAGGGGCGCGGCGAGCTCGACTGTCTCCCGATGCGGGCGATGTCCAGGACCTCGTTGATCAACCCGAGGAGATGCCTCCCGCCCCGCAGGATGTATTCCACGCTTTCCCGCTGCTCCGGCGCGAGGGGATCCGACTCCAGCATCTGGGCAAACCCGAGGATGGCGTTGAGCGGCGTGCGCAGTTCGTGGCTCATCCGCGACAGGAACTCGCTCTTCGCCTGATTCGCCCGGTCGGCCTCGCGCGCCCTCGTCAGCGCTTCTTCAGCGCGCTTGCGCTCCGTGATGTCCTCCACCGCTCCTTCGAGGTACGCCACCCCGCCCGAGTCGCCGCGAACCATCCGCGCGCTGGCCCGCACCCAGATGATGTCCCCGTCGAACCTGCGCAGCCGACTCTCGAACCCATTGACCACGCCCTCCCGTTCCAACAGGGTGATCCACTGCGCCCGCACCTCGGGATCGAAGTAGAGCGATCCCGCTTTCGCGGCCCGCAGGGTCTCCATGTCCGGGTATCCCACGAGCTGCAGGTAGGCCGGGTTGGCGTCCAGGATCTCGCCGCCGCCGGTGGTGCGGTAGAGACCGACGGGGACCCTTCTGTGTGCTGCTGGTGCCGGCGTAGACGCTGCTGATCCAGCACCCGGTGCACGGCCGGGCCGAGCCGCGCCAGCCGATCTTTCAGCAGGTAATCGGCGGCTCCGCGCCTCATCAGGTCGACCGCCACTTCTTCCCCCATGGTTCCCGAGATCACGATGAAGGGGATATCGAGACCGCGATCATTGAGGATGTCCAATGCCCGCGCGGCGCCGAACTGGGGCAGCGAGTAATCGGCCAGGATGAGATCCGGGGAAGCCCCCAGGTGCTCGAGATACGCCTCTTCGGTTTCCACCCGCTGCCATTCGGGGGCGAACTCCGCCCGGAGGAGCTCCCGCACTTCGAGCTCGGCGTGGGCCGGTTCGTCCTCGACGATGAGGACCCGTAGCCGCTTGGACGGCCGCCGCCCGGGGCCTTCGGGATTGCGGGGCCCGGGCACTCCCGATGGAGCCGGCGGCTGCTGGCTGGGCATTGCGTCAGGACGGAAGGCGGTTGAGCAGCATCCAGTAGAGGCCCAGCGAGCGGACGGCGTCGGTGAACTGCTGAAAATCGACCGGCTTGACGATGTAGCTGTTGACCCCCAATTCGTAGCAAGCCTGGAGATCGTGATCCTCGCGCGACGAGGTCAGCATGACCACGGGGATCTTCTGGGTCCGCGGATCCGCCTTGATCCGGCGGAGCACTTCGATCCCGTCGATCTTGGGGAGCTTCAGGTCGAGGAGGACCAGCCGCGGGACCCCGCCGGGTTTCGGGCCGTTGGAGAAGAGAAATTCCACCGCCTCCGCCCCATCCTTGGCCACCTGAATATGATTCGAGATCCCGTGCTTCCGCAGCGCGCGGATGGTCATCTCCGCGTGGCTCGAGTTGTCTTCCACCAGCAGGATCTCGACGGAGTCGGAGCTCATGCGGCACCATCCTTCGGCAGCCTTTGGCCCAGACCCGGCCCCCGTGGCGGTGGATAATCCGCTGGACGATCGCCAGCCCCACGCCGGTCCCTTCGTACTCCTCGGCGCTGTGCAGCCGCTGGAAGACGCCGAACAGCTTGTCTACGTAGCGCATGTCAAATCCTACCCCGTTATCCTTGATGAAGAGGGTGTGATGGGTCACCGCGTCGAGATCACGGCGCCAGCCCACTTCGACCACGGGGTCCTGGCGGTCGCGGCTAAACTTGAAGGCGTTGGAGAGGAGATTCACAAGGACCTGCTTGAGCAGCGCAGGATCGGCCCGGCAAAAAGGCAGGTCGCCGATCTGGGCGCGCGCGCTCCCTCCCATGGCGGCGCCGTTGATCTCCGCCAGGGCCTGTCGGGCGACGTCCGCGGGGTTGACCGGCTGCTCCTTGATGGGCTGGCGGCCGAGCCGCGAGAACGCCAGCAGATCGTTGATCAGATTGCTCATCTTCTTAGCGCTCTGGTCCACTTCGCGCAGGTACCGCTGCGCGTCGCCGGGCAGGCTCGGAGCATGGTCTTCGATGAGCAGGCGCGAGAGCCCGCCGATGGTGATGAGGGGCGCCCGAAGATCATGGGCGGCGCTGTACGCGAACGCTTCCAGTTCCTGGTTGGCCGCCTCGAGGGCCCTGGTCCGGTCGGCGATTCGCTCCTCCAAACGCTTCCGTTCGGTGATGTCCCGGACGGCGGCCGTGATCAGCAGGCCCTCCTCGGTCTCGAGCGGGCTGAGGCTGATCTCGACCGGAAACTCCGTGCCGTCCCGGCGCAGGCCGAACAACTCCAGCCCGGACCCCATCGGCCGGGAGTGCGGATCCGCGGTGTAGCCGGCGCGGCGGCCGAGGTGCCCGTTCCGGTAGCGCTCCGGGACCAGGATCTCGATCGACTGCGCCAGCAGCTCGCCCCGGCTGTATCCGAATAACTTTTCGACCTGGGCGTTCACCAAGACGATGCGGCCGTCTCGGCCAACGATCACCATGGCGTCCGGCGCCGACTCGAGGAGGCCCCGGAATTTCGCTTCCGCGCGCTTCCGCCCCGTGACATCGCGGACGGCGGCCATCGCCATCACGCCCTCCTCGGTCTCGAGCGGGCTGAGGCTGATCTCGACCGGAAACTCCATGCCGTCCCGGCGCCGGCCGAACAATTCCAGGGCCGACCCCATCGGCCGGGGGTGCGGGCTCGCGAAGTATCCGGTGCGATGGCCGGGGTGCGCGCTGCGGTAGCGCTCCGGGACCAGGATCTCGATCGGCTTCGTCAGCAGCTCGTTGTAGATCTCCGAGCCGTTCTTGGTGCGGCGCACGGACTCGTAGGTCACGGCGCCCCGTTCCATGGCCTGCTGGATCTCGTGGCGTGAC
>VBAN01000306.1 GCA_005882445.1 Candidatus Segetimicrobium genomatis
AGGTCATGAGGATCGGACGGAGGCGGAGCCGCGCCCCCGCAAGGGCGGCGTCGGCGACCGGCATGCCCTCCTGTTCGTGCTTGTCCTTGGCGAACTCCACGATCAGGATCGCGTTCTTCGCCGCCAGACCGATCAGCGTCACCAGCCCGATCTGCACGTAGACATCGCTCTGGACATCATGGAGCCAGGTGAGGCGGAGATAGATGGCCAGCAGCGAGCCGAACGCGGCCAGCGGGACCCCGAGGAGCACGCTGAAGGGAATCCTCCAGCTCTCGTAGAGGGCGACCAGGAGGAGAAACACCAGCACCAGGGCGAGCACGAACGCGAGGACCTGGGCGCCGCCGGCCTCTTTCTCCTGGAGCGCCAGCCCGGTCCACTCATACCCGTACCCGGCCGGGAGCGCCGTTTTGGCCACGGCCTCCATCGCCGTGATGGCCTGACCGGAGCTGGCGCCGAACGGGGCCTGTCCATCCACCTCGGCCGCGTAGTATCCGTTATACCGGGAGATCACCGCCGGGCCCGTCGTGGGGCTCACCGTCGCGAGCGTGCTCAAGGGCACCATCGTCCCGCCGTTACTGCGGACGTAGATCCCGCCGATGCTGGCGGGGGTTACCCGGTATTGGATCTCCGCCTGAATCATCGCCTTGTAGACGCGTCCGAAGAGCGTCACGTTGTTGATCTGCTCCCCCCCGAGAAACGCGGCCAGGCTTTGGAAGATACTGTCGACGGGGACGCCGAGGGTCCCGGCCTTGTCCCGGTTCACCACGACATTGAACTGGGGAACCGACGTGCTGAACCCCGTCGACAGGCCGGTCACTTCCCTGCGGGCGCCGGCGGCCCCGATGACCGTCTGCGCGGCCCGGGCCAGCGCCTCCGCCTGACCCGTCCCGTTCCGGTCTTCCACCATGAACTGGAAGCCGTTCACGACCCCCACGCCCGGGAGCGCCGGCAGC
The DNA here is from genome assembly GCA_005882445.1 of Candidatus Segetimicrobium genomatis. Taxonomy (GTDB): domain Bacteria; phylum Sysuimicrobiota; class Sysuimicrobiia; order Sysuimicrobiales; family Segetimicrobiaceae; genus Segetimicrobium. The sequence goes on from VBAN01000306.1 coordinate 954, forward strand.
GGAAACGCGAACCCGATGGCCTCGGGGTAGTGGTAAAATTCGAAATTGGCGCGCCCCAGGATCGCGAACAGCTGCGTCTGTGGGGACCGCCGCTGGTCCCACGGCGTCAAGATGACGAACATGGCGAACGCGTTCGAGTTGATCGTTTGGGTCAATACATCGAACCCACCGGCCGTCACGACCGCCTGCACGCCCGGAACACTGAGCAGAAACTGCGTTGCCTTCTGAGCGACCGCCTGGGCGCGGTCCTGCGAGGCTCCGTCGGGCAGCCGGAAGGCCGAGACGAAGAAGCCCTGATCCTCGAGGGGCACGAAGGTCGACGGCAGGAGCGTCAGCAGCTTCCAGGCCATCACCCCGATCACCGCCAGGGCGCCGATCATGAGCCAGCGGCCCCGGATCGCGCGCGCCACCCCTCGGATGTACGCCTCGGTCGCCCCCGCGAACGCCGCGTTGAAGGCCCCAAAGAACGGCGCCAGAGGTCCCCGCGGGGCATCCTGAGGGCGCAGCAGCACGGCGCAGAGCGCCGGCGTGAGCGTGAGCGCGACGAAGGCCGAGATGGTGACCGACGCGGCCAGGGTCAGCGCGAACTGCCGGTACAGCTGCCCGCTGATGCCCCCGATGAATGCGGTCGGGACGAAGACGGCGTCCAGGACCAGGGCGATCGCGATCACGGGTCCCGACACCAGGCGCATCGCCGCTTCGGCCGCGGCCACGGGGCTGCGGCCGTCTTCGATCTGGCGTTCGATCGCCTCGACCACAACGATGGCGTCGTCGACCACGAGGCCGATGGCCAGCACCAGCGCGAACATGGTCATGATATTGATGGTGAAGCCGAGCGCATTGAAGGCGGCGAACGCGCCGATGAGGGAGACGGGGATCGCGAGCATCGGGATGAGGGTGGCGCGGGCCTTACCCAGGAAGACGAAGATGACCAGGAGGACCAGCAAAAACGCCAGGCCCAGGGTGCGGGTCACATCGTTGAGCGCGGCGGTTACAAAGAGCGACGTATCA
>VBAN01000057.1 GCA_005882445.1 Candidatus Segetimicrobium genomatis
GGTGGCAGTACGAGAACATCTCCACCTTGTCGAACTGATGGACGCGGAAGATCCCCCGGGTGTCCTTGCCGTGCGCGCCGGCCTCCCGCCGGAAGCAGGTCGAGATCCCGCAGAGCCGGACCGGCAGGTCCGATTCGTTGAGGACCTCGCCCGCCAGCATGGACCCGAGCGCCATCTCCGACGTGCCGGCGAGCGCGAGGTCCTCGCCCTCGACGCGGTAGACCATCTGCTCGTCGAGGGCGGCGCCGCCCATCATGCCGATGATGTTCTCGCGCCGGACCAGGACGGGCGGGATGATCGGGGTGAACCCCTCGGCGGCCAGCCGGTCGACCGCGTACCGGACGAGCGCCAGTTGGAGCAGCGCGCCGTCTCCTCGGAGGAAATAGAACCGCGATCCGGAGACCTTGGCGCCGCGCTCCACGTCGAGGAGATCGATGGCCGCGCCCAGCTCGACATGGTCTCGGGGCGCGAACTCGAACTGCGGCGGGGCGCCGACCACGCGAAGGGTAACGCCCTCGTCCGGCCCGCCGTCCGGCACCGCGGGGTGGGGCGGGTTGGGGATCTGCAGCAGCACCGCCTGTAGGGCGGCGTCGGCGTCCTGCAGGGCGGGTTCCAGCGCCTTCACCTGGGCGGCGATCTGCTTCATCTCGGCGATCCGCGCCTCCCGGGCCGCGCCGGTCAGTTTTGGGATCTCCTGCGAGGCCCGGTTCTGCGCGGCCCGCAGCGTTTCTACCTGCTGGACGATCTCCCGGCGGCGTCGATCCGCTTCGAGCGCGCGATCGACCAGGCCGGGGTCAGCGCGCTTTTTGCGCAGCGCGGCCTTGAACAGGTCGGGCTGTTCGCGGATCAGCTTGAGATCGACCATGCTCGATGCGCTCCCAGGAGACTGCAATACTCTTCTGTCAGGTGAGGACTTAGCCTCTTCGCTCCTAGATTGGGCCTGATACTACAGGTCCCAAAGTCTTGGCCACCGTGGGGGCTTCGCGGTGACGGCCCGCACGGCCCCTCCCACGACGAGACCTAAGGCCAGCCCGGCAACAGTGCCTACAATTTGGAGCGGGCCGTTTTTGAGATCAAGGTATATCCAGTAGACTCCGAACACCCCAATAAGAATCGAAATCAAATACAAAAGTCCTCGCCCCGAATTCCATCCGAACAGTTTTAGGCTCAGCACTCCATGCATAAGGATGATGCTTACCAGCATCGATGACACCATCACCGAC
>VBAN01000307.1 GCA_005882445.1 Candidatus Segetimicrobium genomatis
TCACCTACAAGGCCGGGACCAGCACCCTGCGGCGCTCGGCCGCCGTGGAGATCATCAAGCGCCTGGTCGCTGGGGGCGCCGCCATCGCCGCCTTCGATCCCCTCGCGCGTCTGGACGAGGGTCTGGATCTGCCTCCATTCGACCGCCGCCCCGATCCATACGCCGCGGCTCGGGCGGCCGATGCGGTTGTGCTGGTGACCGAATGGGCCGGGATTAGAGCGGTAAACCTGCGCCGCCTCAGGGCCGCGATGGGCCGCCCTGTGATGATCGACACCCGCAACTTCTTCGATCCGGGCGAGATGGAGCGGCTCGGCTTCACCTACTTCGGAATCGGCCGGAGCGGAGGAGGCGTCCGCGGGAGAAAGGAACACTACGGGGCATGAGCGGGGAACTCGTGATGACGGGGAAGGTCGCGATCGTGACCGGCGGGAGCCGCGGCATCGGCGAGGCCGTCGCGGCCGCATTCGCGCGCGAGGGGGCCCGGCTGGTCGTCGCCGCCAGAACGGAGCCCGAGCTTCGTCAGGCCGCGGAGCGCCTCCGGGGGCGGGGCGCGGAGGTCCGGTGGGTGTCTGCGGATGTCTCTCAGGCGGGGGACGCGGACCGCATCGTTCAGGCGGCGCTGCGCGCCTTCGGTCGGGTGGACGTGCTGGTGAATGCCGCCGGCGTCTACGGGCCCATTGGTCCGATGTGGGATGTGGACGCGAGCGCGTGGGTGCAGGCGATCCAGGTGAACCTCTGCGGCACGTTTTTTTGCTGTCGGGCCGTGCTGCCGCACATGATCGAGCGCCGCCAGGGCAAGATCGTGAACTTCTCGGGTGGTGGGGCCGCCTCCCCGCTCCCGCGATTCACGGCCTACGGGGTCTCCAAGGCCGCGGTCGTCCGCCTCACGGAGACGCTGGCGGAGGAGGTCAAGGAGTTCAACATCCAGGTCAATGCCATCGCTCCCGGGGCAGTGGATACCCGTCTGCAGGACGCGGTGATCGCCGCGGGCGAACGGGCCGGCGCGCTGCTGGCCCGGATCCGGAGGCTGCGTGAAACCGGAGCGGGGGGCGTGCCTCGGGAACTGCCCGCCAGCCTGGCGGTCTTTCTGGCCTCCCCCAAGTCCGGGGCGCTGACGGGGAAGCTCATCGCCGCCCCATACGATGCCTGGACGTCTTGGGATGCCGATCGCATCGCAAAACTGATGACCTCGCCGTGGTTGACCCTGCGCCGCCTCGACCATGCGACGCTTCGCCCCCTCCTCGACACCATCGCCGATGATGCGTGCTAGGGCGGCTGGACGCCCCGCGCCGGGGCAGGGGCCTCGGGATGACCAGGAAACAGCCCTCCCCCTGCGCGTCGCCTTGATCGGGTGTGGACTGATCGGCCGCCGCCGGGCCGACGTGATCCGCCGGACGGCCGACGGGACACTGGTAGTGGCCGCCGACGTCGATCTTGCCCGGGCGGAGGCGGTCGCGGAAGACACGGGCTGCCAGGCGACCGCCGACTGGGAAGCGGTGGTCGACCGGGATGACGTCCAGGCCGTCATCGTCGCGACGCCCCACAACGCGCTCGCGGCCATCACGACCGCGGCGCTGCGGTGCGGGAAGCACGTCCTCGTAGAGAAACCGATGGCGCGGACTCCCCCAGAGGCCGATGCGGTCCTCAAGGAAGCCACGCCCGCCGGCGGCCGGGCCCGGCGCGGACCCGGCAAGCGCCCCCTCATCGTGAAAGTGGGTTTCAAGGAGAGCCTTCCTATATCCGCTGCCGGTACGGTCACGGCGGCCGTCCCGGCTATGCGCAGGAGTGGCGTTTCAACCGGGAGGTCGCCGGCGGAGGAGAGCTCCTGGACCAGGGGATCCACGCCATCGACCTGTGCCGGTGGTTCCTCGGAGACGTCGTCGAGGGGTTCGGCTACACGCCGTCCTACTTCTGGGTGCCTGAGGGATCTGGAGGGTCCCGCGGGAACCATCCTTCCGCGGCCCCTCCTGTCGAGGACAACGCGTTTGGACTCCTGCGGACGGCGGCGGGAAAGGTCGCCTCCCTGCACGTGAGCTGGACACAGTGGAAGAATACGTTCTCGTTTGAAGTGTTCGGGCACGACGGTTACGTGATCGTGGAGGGCCTGGGGGGAAGTTATGGCCCGGAGCGGTTGATCTGGGGCCGCCGACGGCCTGAGTCCGGCCCGCCCCAAGAGCAGAGCTTCGACTTTCCCGGCCCCGATCTCTCCTGGGACGAAGAGTGGAAGGAGGAGGATGCCCGGCAGGCGGTGCGGGTGGTGCACGCGATCTACGAATCAGGCCGGACGGGGCGCGCGGTGCGGCTGGACGCAGATGGCGCGTAAGGACGGCCGCGCCCGGGGGGCCTCCCAACCGACGAAGGCGATGCTGCTAGCGGCCGGTCAGGGGACCCGCCTGATGCCGCTGACCGACCAGACTCCCAAATGCATGGTCCGGGTCGGCGGCAGGCCGCTCCTGGAATATACCATTACGTGGCTGCGGCGGTATGGGGTGCAGGAGGTCGTGATCAACCTCCATCACCTTCCGGCGGCGGTGACCGGATACTTCGGCGACGGATCCCGGTGGGATCTCATGATCACCTACACTCAAGAGCCCGAACCACTGGGGACCGCGGGCGGTGTGAAGAACGCCGCCGCTTTCTTCGACGGGCCATTCTTCGTGTGGTATGGCGACAATTTGAGCACCTGCCGGTTG
>VBAN01000058.1:0-2096 GCA_005882445.1 Candidatus Segetimicrobium genomatis
ACCGACACGGTGTTATCGCCGTTGTTCGTCACATACACATGTCTCCCGGACCGAGTCACCGACACCCCGATGGGGCCATGCCCCACCGCCACCGTCGTGATCAATTGGTACGATATGGCGTCGAGCACGGTCACGGTGCCGTCGCCGTTATTGGCCACGTACACGCGTGTCCCGGCCGGGTTCACCGCCGCGCCCACGGGATAGTGGCCCACCGGCGTTACGTCCCATGCCACGTTATCCGATGTATAGATGATCGACACGGTGTTGTCGCCGGAGTTCGTCACACACACGCGCGCCCCGTCCGGCCTCACCACCACACCGATGGGGGCAGTTCCCACCTTCGCCGTAGCCATCACCGTGTTCGTCGCCGTGTTGATCACCGACACGGTGTTACTCCACCTGTTCGCCACGTACACCCGTGTCCCGTCCGGGGTCACCGCCACACCAAAGGGGCCACGCCCCACCGGCACCGTGGCCGTCACTCTATTCGTCGCCGTGTCGATCACCGACACGGTGTTCACGTAGCCGTTCGTCACGTACACGCGTCTCCCGTTCGGGGTCACCACCGCGCCGGTGGGGCCATGCCCTACCGGCACCGTGGCCGTCACTCTATTCGTCGCCGTGTTGATCATCGACACGGTCCAATCGGAGTAGTTCGGGACGTACACGCGTGTCCCGTCCGGGGTGACCGCCACGCCGATGGGAAGGCGCCCCACCGCCACCGTGGCCCCCACCCTGTTTGTGGCGACGTCGATGATGGACACATCGTTGCTATCTTCGTTATTGATGTACGCAAACGGCGCGGCACTGGCCCCCGCCGCTCCCGCAAAGACGACCACTACCCCCATCCACAGCGCCAGCCGCAGTCCCCTCATGGCTCTCCCCCCTCGTTTTCGCTCTTGCGCCCGCTCGCCCGTCCCCTCGTGCTCCCTCAATCCAGGCTGTTCTCGATTGCGTCCGGATCCCGGCAGAAGAAACCGCGGGACCGCCGGGCTCCCGGCAGTGAAATTCCCCAGGTGAAGATTCTTTCATGTGCCGGTTACGAGGAGCGTCTGCAATAATGAACCGGCTTGGCCTTTGCTCGGAATCCGGTAAATGATGGAGCCCTCCCCGAGGGAAACACCTCACCGGGGATCCACGCGGGACAGCGGATGATCTCCATTCCCGACTTCGGGGCGCTTGCGTGGGGCTTGCGTGGGTATGGTGACGAGGACCCATTCCAGGAGCCCCGTGATCTCACGGAAGATCGGGCACCGGCGCTGAACCATACGCCGGCGAAAAATGCCGGTGCACCGGTCCCGAACGGATCGTGCCATGACGAAGCGCGCTGCAGGCGCTGGCGCTTGAGGGCGCCCCAGGCCAACCACGCGCATGCCCGTCCGCCCTGTGAGGAGCGGGCGGGCGAACGCATGCGCGACAGGGACAGCGGGCGTGGGCTGAGAATGCTGAGAATGAAGAACGCCTTGGGGCCGCGTCGTCGCAGCCCCTCGCCGAAGTCAGCAACGCGCCTTCGGGTTTCATATCTTGCAGCGGGGGAGGAATGCCATGCCGGGAGACCCTGAGCAGTCGATCAAAGACGCGGTCTCTGCCGCGAAACTCATGACCTACACCCGCGAGATCTCGCGTTGGGTCCGGCTCTCCGGCAGCGACGAGGAGCGGCTGGCCTTCGATTATCTCGAGGCAATCCTCAAGGAGTTCGGGCTTGCGGTGCGGCGGTACCAGCACGACGCGCTGGTGTCGTGGCCGGGGAACGCGTCGGTCGAGGTCACCGGCGCCGGAGCCCGGCGGGTGGAGTGCATCACCCACGCCTTCTCCGCGTCGACCCCGGCGTCCGGGCTCGAGGGACAGGTGGTCGACGCGGGCCGCGAGCCCCTCGGTCAGAACGTCCGCGGCAAGATCGCGCTGGTCGACGGCCTCGCCTCCCCGGCACGAGCCCGCGCCGCGGAGCAGGCCGGCGCCGCCGGATTGATTTTCATCAACCCTCCCGAGCTGCACGAGATGATCATCTCGGCCGTCTGGGGGTCGCCCACGCCGGAAACCGTCGGCGCGCTCCCCAAAATCGTCGCGGTCTCGATCCGCCAGCAGGACGGAGGCGA
>VBAN01000058.1:2226-4815 GCA_005882445.1 Candidatus Segetimicrobium genomatis
GTGGAGATGGCGCGCATCCTCAGCCGGCGTCAAAAGCGACTGCGGCGCGGCGTTCGGTTCGCGTTCTGGTCCGGCCACTCACACGGCCGGTACTCGGGCTCCACATGGTACGCCGATAACCACTGGGACGACCTGTACCGGCACGCCGTGCTCCACCTCAACGTGGACTCCACCGGGGGCATGGGGGCGACGCTGCTGAGCGAGGCCTTGACGATGGCCGAGACTTGGGCGCTGGCGGCCCGGTGCATCAAGGATGTGACCGGCCAGGACCTGCAGCGGAGGCGGATCACCCGCATGGGCGACCAGTCGTTTTGGGGGATCGGGCTGCCCTCGATGTTCGTCGACGTCTCCGCGCAGCCCCCCGGCGAGTCCGCCACCGGCGCCGCGCTCAAGTCTCTGACCGGCGGCACCGCCCACCACGGCGGGTTGGGGTGGTGGTGGCATACCACCGAAGACACCCTGGACAAGATCGACAAGGCGAACCTCCACCGCGACGCGCAGGTGTACGCGCTCGCCCTGTGGCGGTGGTGCGCCGCGCCGGTTCTCCCGCTCGATTACCGCGAGACCGCGGCCGAACTGGGGGAGACGCTCCGCGTGATCCAGGAGGCGGCAGGCGATTCGTTCGATATGCGGCCGCCACTGGGAGCGGTGGAGCGCTTTACCGCGGTGGCCGGGCGCCTGCACGCGTCGGCCGCGATCAACGACGCGCTGATGCTGATCGGCCGGACGCTGATTCCGATCAATTACACCGCAACCGGGCCGTTCGATCACGATCCCGCGCTGCCGGTCCAGCCGGTCCCGGTGCTGCAGCCGGCGGCGCGCCTCAGGACGACGGCGCAGGGGAGCGACGAATCCCTGACGCTCCTGACCCGGCTGACGCGTGAGCGCAACAAGGTCACCCATGCCATCGACACGGCGACGGAGATCATCGAGCGGACCCTCGAGCGGATCGGCGAGCGGCAGTGACGGCTTGGCGGTGATGAGCGATCAGGACAGCGGGTCGACGTCGTGCGGCAGGCCTTCCCGGACCCCGGCGTCCGTCACGCGGATGAAGCGGGCGTTGGCGCGCAGCTCGGCGAGCGTGGTTGCGCCGCAGTAGCTCATGCCCGACCGCAGCCCGCCGACGAGTTGTGTCAGCACCGCCGCCGCCTTGCCGCGGTGCGGGACCATCGCCTCGATCCCCTCGGGAACGATCTCAGAGAGCAGCTCGTCCTCGTGCGGCATGTCGCGGCGCTCCGCGGAGGTCCACAGGCTGGCCATGCCCCGGTAGACCTTGTACTGACGGCCGTTCCGGGAGACGGAGACCCCAGGGCTCTCTTCGGTTCCGGCGAGCAGGTTCCCGAGCATGGCGGTCTCGGCGCCGGCGGCCAGGGCTTTCACCAGGTCCCCTGAGCCGCGGATCCCGCCGTCGGCGATGATCGGCACGCCGGCCTCCGCCGCCGCCTCGGCGCAATGCAAAATCGCGGTCAGCTGCGGCACGCCGGCCCCCGTCACCACCCGGGTCGTGCAGGTGGAGCCGGGGCCGACGCCGACCTTCACGCCGTCCACCCCGCAGGCGATGAGGTCGCGGGTGCCTTCGGCCGTGGCGATGTTGCCGGCGATCAAGGGCACGTCCGGACACCGGGCGCGGACGGCTTCCACGGTCTTGAAGGCGAGGTCGGAGTGGCCGTGGGCGATGTCGATCACGAGGACGTCCACTTCTTCATTCACCAGCGCCGCGGCGCGCTCGAGGTAATCGCCGCGCACCCCGATCGCCGCGCCCACCCGCAGCCGGCCCTTTTGATCTTTCGTCGCGTCCGGATACCGCAGGCGGCTGCGAATATCACGGCTGGTCACCAGCCCCACCAGCCGTCCCTCCGCATCGACGAGCGGGAGTTTTTCGATCCGGCGGCGGTGCAGGATCTCCTTGGCCTCCTCGATGGGGGTGCCGGCGGGCGCGGTGACCAGCCGGGCCCGGGGGGTCATGGCCGCCGTGATCGGGCGGTTGAGCTCCTCTTCGAAGAGGACGTCTCGCGCGGTGACGATGCCGAGCAGGCGGCGGTCGCGGTCGATCACCAGGATGCCGGCGGACCCGTGCTCCTCCATGAACGCGGCGGCGTGCCCGATCGTGGCCTCAGGACCGACCGTGTACGGCGTGTCGATGACCACGCTCTCGGCGCGCTTGACCCGCCTCACCTCGGCAACGTGATCCGCGATTGGAAGAAACCGGTGGATGATCCCGATGCCGCCCTCGCGGGCGATGACGCTTGCCATCGCCGCCTCGGTCACCGTGTCCATGCTCGCGCTGACGATGGGGATCGCCAGTTCGATGCCGCGGCACAGCCGCGTGCGGGTGTTGATCTGGCGGCGGGTGCTGACGCCGGACCGCTGCGGCACCAGCAGGACATCGTCGAACGTCAGCCCGATCTCGATTGGCTCTGCCATACACCGTCAAGATACCATGCCGGATGTTAGGATGAAAGGGTGACCGGCACCGCACGGCCCCCCGGAGCACAGCCGCCGGATACGAGGGAGCGGCGGCGGCCCGGGACGTTTGCCGCCCTCCGCCACCGGAATTTCCGTCTCTTCTTCATCGGCCAGATGGTCTCG
>VBAN01000059.1:0-3613 GCA_005882445.1 Candidatus Segetimicrobium genomatis
CAAAACGCGTGGCAAATTTCTTGACACAGGCGGGGGTGTATGCTAACTTAACTTAAAACTGAATAGCAATTCTTATCCAGAGTGGTTGAGGGACGGGCCCGATGACACCCGGCAGCCTACCAGGTTCCCGCCTGGCGTGGTGCCAATTCCCGCGGAAGATCCAATTCCGGTAGATAAGAGGGATGATACCCCCTCGCGGAGTTGGAGGGGGATTTTTATTGCGGTGGGCGATAAATCCGGTCCCGGCGTGCCCGCCCTCGGGCGCGGCGCCGGGTGGAAGGGGAGGGAAGAGATGGCGGTGCGTGGGCTGGTGTGCCGCGAGTGCGGCCGGCGGTTTGCGGCGGAGCCGATCTTTGTGTGCGAGCAGTGCTTCGGGCCGCTCGAGGTCGAGTACGATCTCGACGGGCTCGACGCGCAGGCGCTCCTCGAACGGATCGCGGCCGGTCCGCCCTCGATCTGGCGGTATCAGGATCTGCTGCCCGCCTCCCGGGTTCCGGAGTGGGACCTGGCGCCCGGGTGCACACCGCTGGTGCGGGCGCACCGGCTCGGCGAAGCGCTGGGGCTCCGAAACCTGTATCTCAAGAACGATACCCGCAATCCCACCTGGTCGTTCAAGGACCGCGTCGTCGCGGTGGCCGTGGCGGCGGTGAAGCAGTTCGGTTTCTCGGTGCTCTCCTGCGCGTCGACGGGCAACCTCGCCAACGCCGTCGCCGCGCACGCGGCGAAGGCCGGGCTGCGCGCGGTCGTGTTCATCCCCAAGGGCATCGAGCGCGCAAAGGTCGTGACGACCTCGGTCTACCGGCCGACCGTGGTGGAGGTGGAGGGGACCTACGACGACGTGAACCGGCTGTGCCTGGAGATCGGTGACGAGCACCGCTGGGCGATCGCGAACGTCAACCTCCGCCCGTACTATTCCGAGGGCGCCAAGACCCTGGCGTTCGAGGTCGCCGAGCAGCTCGGCTGGCGGGCGCCCGATCGCGTCATTGTCCCCGTCGCCTCCGGAAACATGTTCGTGAAGATCCACAGGGGGTTTGAGGAGTTCCAGCGTTTGGGCGTGATTCCCCGCCACCAGGTGCGGATGACCGCGGCCCAGGCGGAAGGGTGCGCCCCCGTCGCCACGGCCTACAAGGACAACGCCGACAAGGTGGTGCCGGTGCGGCCGCGTACCATCGCGAAGTCGCTCGCCATCGGTGCGCCGGCCGACGGCCGCTACGTCCTCGATCTGGCGCGCCGCACGGGCGGCGCCGTCGAGTCGGTGAGCGACGACGAGACCGTGGAGGCGATCCGCCTCCTCGCCGAGACCGAGGGGCTGTTCACCGAGCCCGCCGGCGGTGTGACCGTCGGCGCGCTCCGCAAACTGGCCGGCGCCGGCGTGATCGGGCCCGACGAGGTCACCGTCGCCTACATCACCGGCATCGGGCTGAAGGCGCTCGAGGCGGTGGAGCAGGTCGTCGAGCGTGTGGTGACCATCAAGCCAACCCTGGCGTCGTTCGAAGAGCGGGTGCTGGCCCTCGCGGGCGATTGAAGCACACTGGAGGGAACGATCGATGGCAGTGCACGTCCGGATTCCCACGCCCCTGCGCCGGATCACGAACGGCGAGCGGGTGATCGAGGTCAACGGCGGCAACCTGGCGCAGGCGCTGGAAGACCTGGATCGCCGGTTCCCGGGCTTTCGGGCGAAGATCATGGACGACCGGGGGGAGCTCCTCCAGTTCGTCAACATCTTCGTGAACGAGAAAGATATCCGCTTCCTCTCCGGACTCCAGACGCCGCTTGCCGAGGGGGCGGAGGTCTCGATCGTCCCGGCCATGGCCGGCGGCAGTCCGCGGCCACCCCAATAGCCCGAACAGCGGCGTCCCTGCGGGCGGCCGATGCGCCGGCGCCCGCCTCGCTAGCCTCCCCCGCGAGAGCCGTGTGACCGCCGGCCCCCTGCACGTGGTCACGGGAGCGTTCGGCTATACCGGCCGCTTCATCGCCCGCCGCCTCCTCCAGGCGGGGAAGCGGGTGCGGACGCTCACGGGGAACCCCGCCCGGCCCAACCCGTTCGGCGAGCGCCTGAGCGTTGCCGCATTCGACTTCGACAATCCCGATGTGCTGGCCCGCAGTCTCGAGGGCGCCGCGGTGCTGTACAACACCTACTGGGTGCGCTTTCCGCGCGGCCGGGTGACGTTCGAGACGGCGGTGGCGAACACCCGGACCTTGATCCGGGCCTGCGAGCGGGCCGGGGTCCCTCGGATCGTGCACCTCAGCGTGACCAATGCCTCCGCGGACTCCCCCCTTCCGTATTACCGCGGCAAGGGCATCCTGGAGCAGGCGATCACGGGCTCCACCCTGTCGTACGCGGTCCTCCGTCCCGCCCTGGTGTTTGGCCCCGGGGACATCCTGGTGAACAACATCGCCTGGTTCCTCAGGCGGTCTCCGCTGTTTCCGGTGATGGGGACGGGGGCGTACCGCCTGCAGGGCGTCTATATCGACGACCTCGCCGAGATCGCCGTCCAGGCCGGTGAGCGCCGGGACAATTCCGTTGTGGACCTCGTGAGCCCCGAGATCTACACGTTCGATGCGTTTGTCCGGCTGATCGCGGCGAAGATCGGCAGCCGCGCCCGGGTCGTTCACTGGCCCCCCGCCCTGGTCGGGGGACTCCTGGGAGCCGCGGGCCTCCTCGTCGGCGATGTGGTGCTGACCCGGGACGAGATGATCGGCCTGATGGACGAGCTGCTGGTGTCCGCCGCTCCTCCGCTCGGCCGGACCCGGTTCGCGGGCTGGCTCGACCAGTCCGCCGCCGCGCACGGGCGGACGTACGCCTCGGAACTCGACCGGCATTTCCGCCGCCGGCCTCGGGCGCGCCCCGAGGGACCGCGCGGCGCAGCGCCGAATCCCTCGGAATAGATCCGCGCGCTCGTTTCCCGGAGGCTCGTTGTGATCTGGTGCTCCGCCGCTTCGTCCCCCGGAATCAGGCGATGAAGACCAAAGGCCGTAGACCGCCCGTCCAACGGACGCCGGGACCGCGGCCGGCGCGCGGGACGCCGAGCCCACGGCGCGCGCCGGACCGTCCCGCGGATGTGGTCCGGCGCATCGAGGAGCTCCGCGAGAAGATCCGCTACCATTTGCATCGCTACCACGTGCTCGACGCGCCGGAGATTTCGGACGAGGCGTTCGACGCCTTGGTGGGGGAGCTGCGGGCGCTCGAGGCCGCGCATCCTGAGCTCGTCACGCCGGACTCGCCGACCCAGCGGGTCGGGGCGCCGCCAGCGGAAGGCTTCCGGGCGGTCACGCATCCCCAGCCGATGCTCAGCCTCGCCAACGCCTTTGACGAGGACGACCTCCGGGCATGGTACAAGCGCGTGATCACCAACCTGGGGGTCGCCACCGTCGACCTCGTCTGCGAACTGAAACTGGACGGTGCGGCGATCTCGCTGGTCTACGAACGCGTCGTGTTCGTTCGGGGGGCGACGCGGGGGGACGGGGTGCGGGGCGAGGATATCACCCCCAATCTCCGGACCGTCCGCTCCCTGCCGCTGCGCCTCCGCGAGGACGCCGATCCCCCGGAGTTCGTCGAGGTCCGGGGCGAAGTCTTCCTGCCGGTGCGGGCGCTCGAGGCGATCAACCGGGA
>VBAN01000059.1:3798-6153 GCA_005882445.1 Candidatus Segetimicrobium genomatis
CTCGCCTGGGCGCGCGCCGCCGGGTTGCCGGTGGATCCCCACTCGCGGCGCGCGACGTCGATCGAAGACGTCCTCGCCTACGTGCGCGAGTGGTCGGCGCAGCGTGAGGCGCTGCCGTACGGGACCGACGGGATCGTGATCAAAGTCGACTCCCTCGACCAGCAGGCCGAGCTGGGGGCGACCAGCCAGGCCCCCCGGTGGGCGATCGCCTACAAGTTTCCGGCGGAGCAGGCCGAGACCCGGGTTCGCGATATCACGGTGCACGTTGGGCGGACGGGCGCGCTGACGCCGGTCGCGGACCTGGAGCCCGTGCGGGTCTCCGGGGTGATCGTCCGGCATGCGACCCTCCACAATGAGGATGAGATGCGCCGCAAGGACGTGCGGATCGGGGACCACGTGATCGTCCAGCGGGCGGGCGAGGTGATCCCCGAGGTCGTCCGGGTGCTGACGGAGAAGCGAACCGGAGACGAGCGCCCATTCGCGATGCCGGCAACGTGCCCCGTGTGCGGCTCGCCGGTCGAGCGGAAACCCGGCGAGGCGGTGGCGCGGTGCACCGGCGGGGCGATCTGCCCGGCGCAGGTGCTGGAACGCCTGATCCACTTCGGCTCTCGGGACGCGCTGAACATCGATGGGGTCGGTCCGAAATTGCTCCAGCAGCTGCTCGATCGGGAATTGATCCGCGATCCGGCGGATCTCTTCAGGCTGACCAAGGCGCAGGTGCTGACCCTGGAGCGGATGGCCGACAAGTCCGCGGACAACGTCATCGCCGCCATCGACCGAAGCCGGCGCCCCACCCTCGCCCGGCTCATCTACAGCCTGGGGATCCGGCACGTCGGCCTGCACGTCGCCGAAGTCCTCGCGCAGCACTTTGGCGACCTGGACCGGCTGGCCCACGCCTCGTTCGAAGAGATCAGGGACGTGCCCGGGATTGGCCCGACGATCGCGCAGAGCGTGGTGGAGTTCTTCAAGCAGCGGGCCACCCGGGCATTGCTACGCAGGCTCGAGGCCGCCGGCGTGCGGCCTGAGGCTCCATCCGCCCTGTCGAAGGGCCGCCTGTCCGGAAAGACGTTCGTCTTCACCGGCACCCTGGAACGGTTCTCCAGGCGGGAAGCCGCCGAGCGGGTGGCCGCCCTGGGGGGCGCCGTCACCGACAGCGTGAGCGCGCGGACCTCGTACCTCGTCGCCGGCGCCGATGCGGGGAGCAAGCTGGAGCGGGCCCGCAAGCTCGGGGTGACCGTCCTCGACGAGCCGGGGCTCATCCGTCTGCTGGAGGGACAGTGATGGCCCGCGGCCGGGCCGGCCCGGGGCGTGAGCCAGGATTTTCCCCTCCCCGATGGGCATGGTGGCTGCTCGGGCTCGCTCTGCTGGGGGTCGCCGGCGCGGTCGCGAGCCAGTGGATCGCGGCGCATCGGCGGCCCGCGGGGATCGAAGTGTATTTTGTCGTCAGGGGCGCCGGCCGCACCGGCTCGCTGGTCCCGGTGCACCGTCCGGCGCCGGCCGGCCCAACGGAGGTCCGGCTCGAGACTGCGCTGCGGGCGCTCCTGAGTGGCCCGCACGACGCGCGGCTCCACACCGAGATCCCGCAGGGGACGGCGCTCCTGGGGGTCGGCGTCCGGGACGGGGTGGTGACCGTGGATGTGTCTCCGACGTTTGCATCGGGAGGCGGGAGCACGAGCATGCTCGGACGGGTCTGGCAGGTGGTGTACACCGCCACCCAGTTTCCCGACGCCCCGGCGGTGCAGATCCTGATCAACGGCCGCCGGGTGGAGGCGCTGGGAGGGGAAGGAATCCTGATCGGCGCGCCCCTCCGCCGTCCCGAGGTCCCCCCGTCATTTTGACGCAACTTTGCGCTCCGGGATCATCGTCTGTTCGAACCGTCTATTCGGATGGAGGGGGCCCTTTCTTACGAGCAGAATACCCCGGGCGATGCCGCGAGAGATCCTTGCCGATGATATCGAACGGTTCCTCACCACCGTCGACGGTGTGGTGTCTGCCAGGCTGCTGACCTCGCCATCCGGGGAGGTCGACCGGTTGCGGCGCTGATGACCGCCTACGGGATCCCGGTCGAGCCCGGGCGGATTCAGGTGACCCACCTCCGGGGCTCGCGCATCGCCGACCTGCCGGATCTCAAGGTCGTGCGGGTGGAAGAAACGGCCTCGGGCACCGAAGTCTCGGCGCGGGTCCAGGTGGCTTGGGAACGCGCGGGGGAACGGCGGACGGGCACCGGGCAAGCGCGGGGTCCGGCCGGGACGGCCCACCGGTTCCGCACCCTGGCCTCCGCGGCGATCGATGCCGTCCGCGCGGTGCTGGAGCCCGCCCAGCGCCGGGTGGCGCTGCATCAGGCGGCCCTGGTCG
>VBAN01000310.1 GCA_005882445.1 Candidatus Segetimicrobium genomatis
AGGGCCCGGTAGTTGGACAGACCGACGAAGGCCTCCCGGGTGAGGCCCCAGCGAAACAGGGACACGTACGCGCCGTAGAACAGTGGATAAATGTGGAAGGCAGCCAGCAGCACCGCCGCGGGGGCAAGGTAGAGGTACCCGGCGAGGCTCCCACGGCCCGGACGCCCGCGGAGGCGCGCCGCCGCGGAGACCCCGGTGAGGACCATCAGCCGCGGAGCATCGCGTTCGCTTTCGCGGCGGCTTCCTGCAGCGCGTCCCTCGGAGCCTGAAGCCCCGTGACCGCCTTCGTGATGGCGTCCTGGAGCAGGGGATCGATCCGCACCCAGGCGGCGACGTTGTCCGGCATGGGGTGCGCGTAGTCGAGCGACTCCAGCGCGGCGCGCTGGCGGGGATCCCTCGCGAACAGGTCCCGCATCGGGGGCATGGCGAGCGCCGACCTCCGGAGGGGGAGGTAGTGGGAGCGCGCCGACCACAACGCCGTCTGCTCCGGCTCGGCCCACCACTTGAAGAAGGCCCACGCTCCGGCCTGGACCTCCGGCTTGGCCTTGGCGAAGATCACCCCGTTGCTGCCGAACAGGATCGTCGCCCTGTTCGCGCCGGCGGGCAGCGGCGCGACCCCGAGATGCCACACGCCCTTGAGGTCCTGCTGGATGTACTGCTGGGAGACGATCGTGGACACCGCGAAGCAGATCTTCTGGGCGACAAGATCGCTCTGCCAGTCGAACTGCTTGGTCAGGTACATGATCTTCCGCTCGTACAGATCTTTCAGGAAGGCCAGCGCGCGCACCCCGGCCTCGGCGTGGAACAGCACAGAGGTATCGTCCATGCTGAGCAGCCTGCCGCCGTTCTGGTAGAGGAGGGCGGCGAACAACTCGCTCCCGGGGGTCCATCCCATCCCCGCCGCGACCGTCCCGGCCCGCATCGCCTTCTCGGACGCGGCGACGACGTCATCCCAGGTCCTGGGCACCTCGAGGCCCAGGGACTTCAGCATCGTGCCGTTGTAGTAGAAGACCAGAACGGACTTGTTGAACGGCCACGAGACCAGCGCGGCCTTGTGCTCGACCCGGTAGGTGTTGTCCTCGCGGAACCCCGGGAAGATGTCGGCCAGGCTCGATCTGGAGAGCCCATCGGCGCCGTCGGCGAACCGCTGGACGGGCGCCAGCAGACCCGCCCGCAGGTACTCGGCCACAGCCCCGTAGGCGCCGGCCTGGGCCGCATCGGGTTGGGCGCCCGCCGCGACCGAGCTCATGATCTTCTGGTTCAGGGTGGTATAGTTCCCCACGAACTCCGGCTGGAGTCGATACTGCGGGTGCGAGGCGTTGAACTGTCCGGCGAGATCGGACAGGATGGTCCCGAGCGGGCCCGAGTTCGCATGCCAGAACGCCACCGGCACCGGGGCGTCCGCGGCGGCCGCGGACCCGACGTTCCCGCGGGGCGCGATCCACCCGCCGAGCGCCAGGCCTCCCGCGGCCCCGAGGCCGCGGCCCAGGAACGCCCGGCGTCCCATCCGCGTGTCGTGGTCAACGGCCATACAGTGAGCAGATTTTGTTGCGCGCGGGGGATATCCTGCAGGGGCAGGAGACCTCGCCGGGAGAGTGNNNNTTTTGTCTAGTCTTCTCCTCACAAGCTGCACGGTCGCGCTTGTCCCGGAGCACCAGGATATCCCGCCGGAGGGCATCGATCTTGTGATCGAGATCTCCGGCTCCCCCGGGGTGACGTATCAGGGTTCTCTGGGGACGGGCAACGTCAACAAGTCGATCGAGGGTCAGGTCCCCGCCGAGTTCACGGTGAAGACCGCGGTGGCGGCCGTCGTGAGCGTGACGAAAGTGCAGGAGGACGGCGAACTGACCGTCCGCGTCCTTCGCGGCGGGCGGGAGGTGGCGCGGCAGACGACCACCGCGCCGTTCGGAACCGTGACCCTGATCTACCGGATCGCCCGCTGAGGTTACTTCGACTGCATCTTCAGGACGGCATCGAGCGCATCCATCAGCTGCTTGTTCGTCACCAACAGCGTCTTGACGACCGCGCCCGTCTGGTCCGTTCCCTTCACCAGGGCCTTTTCCATGTCGTCCAGCTGCATCCGCTTCACCGCGTCCATATGCGCCGCGAGGGCTTGGTAATCGCTCTCTGCCTGCTGCTGCGCCTTCCTGGCCGCGTCCAGCGCCGTCCGCGCGGCCTGCACGTCCGGGGAATCGTCGGCGACCGGGTGGGGGATCAACCCCGCCGGGACCGCCAGGAGCAGACTCAAGAGCGCGACCGTGGCCATTCGCTTCCAGCGCGGCATCATCTTTCCGCCTCCTCTGAGCGCCGACTGCGCCCTCCCGTCACCAGCTCTTCGTCAGTTCGATCTGGTACACGGTGGCGTTGCTCAACTCCAACTCGGACACGGGGCTCGTGATCACGCTGCCGCCGGCAACCGTGTAGGCGTTGTAGCTGACCTTCACGCTGACGTTGTCGGGGAACGTGAACTCCAGTCCGGCCGAGGTCACGCTGAAGGGCGGGCCGCCGTCCTTGTAGGCGCCCCATTCACCCAGCGCAAAAAATGCCACGCCGCTCGACAACTTGAGGTCGAGGCGGGCTCCGTACGCCTCGAGGTTGTCGTTGACGTTGAAGAGTTTGAAGTCATCCGGCGTCAAAAAGCCGCCCTGCGGGACCGTCCCATCCGACCCGGGAATGGTGTAGGGAGCGAAGTTCTTGTATGTGAAGGTCAGGACCGGATTGAGGCTGATCCCGGCCAGCGCCTTGAAGTCGAGCGCGACCTCGGCGGCGTAGTAGTCTCGCGCGACATCGCCGGTCTGCGTGTAGTTGCCGTAGGTCAGGGTCATCGCCAGGCCCGGCCCGATGTTGCCATCCAGGTCCACCGCGAACCCGCGGCCGGTGGCGCAGTCGACGCCCGGGCAGGAACCCATGTCCGCGGCCTCCGCGATGTCGGCCCGGTAATTCGCCCCGAGCGTCAACCCGGGAAGAACCTCGGATTCTGCGCGCCCGCCCCACACCCGGCGCGTGGTGGACCTATCGTCGAGCGCGTACTGGAAGAAACCAGAGAAATGCACCGGGCCGACGGAGGGCAGCCACGCTTGAAATCCGTCACGCTGGCCTTCTATGTCTACCTCGTTCAACAGCAGCCCCGCGGGCCCAAGGGTGACTCGGTCCCGCCCGATCCTGAAGCTAAGATCCCGCACCCCGAGCGTGTTGGGCAGGTCGAGGAACAACCGGTCGATGCTGAGGGCCGAGGCCGCATCGGACGGCGCCTTGGCCGACATGTCGGCGAAGAGGCCGACGTCCGGAGTCGGCGCCAGCGTGATGCAGAGCTCCAGCCCCGGCTCCGTGGTCTGCGGCGCGCCCTGGCTGGGGCCGGTGTAGTTGCTGTTGCCCGCCGGAAGCGCCACCGCGGCGTCCGTATACGTGAACGTCAAGGCGCCGGTGACCGTGAGGGGCACCGACCGATCGAGCGCCAAGTCGCATTTCGCCACCTCGCGGGCGAACGCTTCACCGGCCGCCGCCAGCGCCTGTGCCGGAGCGCCGGCCAGGGCGCTCAGCGCGAGGGCCAACACAGCCACGGCGCCGCGAGGCACCCGCCGCCCGCCCGGCGACTTACACCGTTGCATAACCCCTCCCCCCTACCTCCGCGTCCCGGCCGCTGAGCGACTTAATGCGCTGCGCCGGCAACCGGGCCGGAGAACGCACTCCGATCCCTCCCCAACCGCAGGTACATGGCGGGGACGACAAACAGGTTGAGCAGCGTGGACGTGACCAGGCCGCCCAGGATGACGATGGCCATCGGGTACTCGATCTCGTGCCCGGGGATGTCGCCGGCCACCACCAGGGGCACGAGGGCGAGCGCCGTCGCCGCCATCGTCATCAAGATCGGCCGGAGGCGTTCCCGCGCCCCGCGCAGGATCAGGTCGGGGCCAAAGGCCTCACCTTCATACTGCTCGAGATGGTGATAGTGACTCATCAGCATGATGCCGTTGCGCGCCACGATGCCCAGCACCGTGAGGAATCCCACGAGCGAGCCCAGCGAGACGATGCGGCCGGTGGCGAACGCCGCCAGCACGCCGCCCACCAGGGCGGAGGGCAGCGTCCAGAAGGTGAGCATCGCCAGCCGCGGGCTGCCGAAGGACGTCAGCAGGAGGGCGAAGATCACGATCACCGCGACCCCCGACAGAAGGAGGAGACTTTGCTGGGCCGCCTGCCGCTCGGCGTACTCGCCCGCCAGCTCCGCGTGGTACTCCAGCGGGAACTGGATGCGCCCGAGGGCGCGTTCGATCTCGCGCGCGACGGCGCCGAGGTCACGCCCGCTCACGTCGGCCTCAACGGTAATGCGCCGCGACCGGTTTTCCCGGTTGATGATGTTCGGCATCGGCTGGATGCTGACGTCGGCCACCTCCGCCAGCGGCACGCGGCCGCCGCGGGGCGTGTCCATCGGAAGGTTGCGGACATCTTGCGGGCTCCGGCGCGATTCGGGCGTGCTCCACATCCAGAGATCGTAGACTTTGTTGTCCCGGTGCACGTCGCTGACCTCGATCCCGGCCAGGAACGTCGCGGCCATCCGGCGGACATCACCCGGTTTGAGCCCATACCGTTCTTCCCTGGCGAGGTTCTCCTTGACCTGGACATGCGGGACGTCGATTTGGAACTCCTTGTGCACGTCCACGAGGCCGGGGATCGGCGCCAGGGCCTCCCGGACCTCCTCCGCCTTGCTGCGGAGGACCTGCTCGTCGGGGCCAAAGATGTTCACGAGGATGGGATGGGTTGATCCCGTCAGCACTTCGTCGATGCGCTCGTGGAGGTAGGTCTCCACGTCGTGCAGGATCCCCGGGTAGCGGTCGATCGTGTCATGCAGGGCGTCCCGCGCCCTGTCATAGCCGATGCCGGGATTGACGCTGACCCAGTTCTCGGCGGTGTTGACGCCGACGATTTCATCCGCCAGCACGGCGCGCCCGATGTGGGCGCCGACGCTGTGGACGCCGGGAATGGCCTGCAATTCGCGGCCGATATGGGTCGTGCTCCGCACCATCTCCGGAAGGGACGTGCCGGGCCTGGTCACCCAGTGGACCAGGAAGTCCAGTTCCTTGAAGTCCGGGAACAGCGACTGCCCGAGGAACGGCAGCGCCGCAAGACCGGCCAGCACGATGACCCCGGTGGCGGCGAACACCGTCCGCGGGCTGCGGATGGTCCATGCCAGCATCCCGTCGTAGCCGCGGTGCAGCCAGGGGATGAGGGGGGACTCGCGCTGCTCCAGCGGCGCGCGGGACAGCACCATCAGGCTCAGGGCCGGCGTCAGGGTCAGCGCGACCACCGTGGACGCCAGCACCGCCAGCGCGTAGGAGACCGCCAGCGGCCGGAAGAACGAGCCCGTCAGACCGTACATGAAGAACACCGGCAGCAGCGCTGCGATCTCGATCAGCGACGCATAGACGACGGCGCCCCGCACCTCGACCGTGGCCTCGAGCACGATCGCCGCCAGGGACATCTCACGTCCCTCCGCGCGCGCCTGCCGCAGCCGCCGCAGGATGTTCTCGATGCCCACGATCGCGTCGTCGACGACGGCGCCGATGGCAATCACCAGCCCCGCCAGCACCATCACGTTGAGGGTCGCTCCCCGCAGGCGCAGCACGAGCACGGCCATCATCAGCGACACCGGGATGATCGTGCAGCTCACCAAGGCCATCCGCCATTCATAGAGGAAGGCCAGGATCACCAGGGCCACGAGCAGCGCCCCGAGCAGCAGCGAGTTGGTGAGGTTGTGGACCGCCATCTCGATGAAGGTCGCCGGCCGGAAGATGTGGGCGTCGAAGTCGATGCCGGGCAGGCCGGGCTTCATGTTATTCAGCGCGGCTTCCACTCCCCGGGTCACGTCCAGGGTGTTGCTCCAGGGAAACTTTTCCACGACGAGCAAGAGACCGGGATGGCCGTTCACCACGGCATCGCCGATGAGCGGCCACGTATCCCACACCACATCGCCGAGGTCACCCAGGCGCAGCGGAGCGCCGTCGGGCTTCTTGTTGTCCCTGATGGTCACCCGCGCCAGGTCCTCGGGCTCAATGACGGGCAGGACGTGGCGGAGCTCGAGCCGTTGATTGGGGGTGTCGAAAAACCCACCCGTCAGGACCTTCCCGTTGGGAGTATATTTCAAGAGCCCGATATCCAGGGCGTCCGAGCCGGCGTTCATGGCATCCTGCACAGACACGTCGTAGGCGCCCAGCCGCTTCGGGTCGAGCTCCACATTCATCTCTTTGACCCGTTCGCCCCAGATCGCCACGTTGGCGACCCCGGGGACCTGCATCAGGCGGAACCGCAGCGTCCAGTAGGCGATCATGGAAAGATCCATCAGGGACCGCGTCTTGGAGGACATCCCGATCTTCAACACCCGGCTCGTCGATGAGAAGGGCGGCATCATCCACGAGATCCCGGACGACAGCGGCAGGGTCGGGATCACCTGGGCCAGGCGTTCCTGCACCCACTGCCGCGCCAGCAGGGGGTCGGTCCCCAGTTTGAAGATGAGGCGGACCGACGCCAGGCCCGGCACCGACTGGGAGCGCATCACGTCGAGCCCGGGAGTCCCGGCGAACGACTGCTCGAGCTGGGTCGTGACCAGCTCCTCCACCTCGCTGGTGGACATGCCCTGGCCTTCGGTCTGCACCTCGACGATCGGCGGCGCGAACTCCGGAAAGACATCGACCGGCATGTGGGGCACCTCGGCCATGCCGAAGAGCACCAGCACCGCGGCAAGAAACACCACCAGGTGCCTAAACCGGAGGCTGCCCGCCACGAACCAGCGCATGGTTTTTACCTCACGCCTCGGTTACGCTGCACACGCGGCGGCTATTGCTCGACCAATCCGCCGAACTCGGTCCCCACCAGCTCGGCCACGCCGACCGTCGCCACCGCAGTACCCGGGGTTGGCCCCGGACGAAGACCAGGGGCTTAGGGTTCGTGTACACCCACGTCCGGCCGTGCACGTCGTAATACACCGCACCGTAGGGAACGACCGTTGCCCTCCCCGCGCCGGATCCCTTCCCCGCGGCTCCGGCCTCACGAACCGGGGCCGTCTGGATCCCGAGCCGTTCGACCGCCTCCGCGGTCAAGGTGACGCGATTGAGATTCCCCTTCCCCAACGGCTCGACCTTGGCGGGCTCGCTCTGGCCGGCCGCCGCGACTGCGGGAACAGCACTCGGCCTGGCCACCTGCGCGCGAATGGCAATGGCTGCGGCCAAGACCACGAACAGGACAATGAACGGGACCGGGATGGTGATCACTTTCCTCCCGTTCGATTGGCCGGTGAACGTCCTTGGATCACGGATCATGTCGAGAGCCTCCTTGTTCTGACTGATGTGGATTGCCGTCACGCATTGCCTGTTGGCCCGGCGACGGCGACCGGGGGAAGGTCGAGAACGGGTTCAGCGCTCCCCGCGCCAAAACGCGCGTACAGGGAGGGAATAACGAACAGGTGAACCAGCGTCGAGGTCGCGAGACCGCCCAGCACCACAACGGCCATCGGGTACAGGATCTCGAAGCCGGGAATATTGCCGGAGAGGGCGAACGGCACAAACACCAGTCCCGCCCCAAGCGCCGTCATCAGGATCGGGGCCAGCCGCTCCCGGGACCCGCGCAGGACGAGCCCTAGACCGAAGGGCTCGCCGTCCGCCTCCTCGAGACGCTGCAGGTGACCGATCAGCATCACGCCGCCCCGCGCAGCGAGGCCGGCGACCGCAAGGAATCCGGCGAGCGAGCCGAGCGAGAGGGTCCCCCCGCCGGCCAGCGCCGCCAGCGACCCGCCCGCCAGGGCGGCCGGCCAGGTCAGAAGGATCAGCGCCGCCAGCCGCCAGCTG
Organism: Candidatus Segetimicrobium genomatis; assembly: GCA_005882445.1. Lineage (GTDB taxonomy): Bacteria > Sysuimicrobiota > Sysuimicrobiia > Sysuimicrobiales > Segetimicrobiaceae > Segetimicrobium. Next base: position 7,836 of record VBAN01000310.1, read on the forward strand.
CGGAAGGCCGCCTGCAGGAGGAGGAAGATCCCGATCACCGCGACCCCCGCGGCGATGAGCGTGCGCTGCCGGGCCTCCTGCCGCTGCTCGAACTCACCGAGCAGCACCGCGCGGTGCTCCAGCGGGAACTCGACGCTCAGGAGCGCATGTCTGACATCCCGCGCGACGGAGCCGAGATCGCGTCCGCGGACGTTGAACCCGACGTCGATGCGGTCCGAGATAGATTCACGGTGGATGCTGGTCAGCGCCGGCGCGATGCGGGTGTCGGCCACGTCTGCCAGACGCACGTGCCCGCCGCCTGGTGTGTCGATCAGAAGATTGCGAATCGCGGTCACGCTCTGCCGCGCCTCGGGCGTGCTCCACACCACCACGTTGAACACCTTCTGCCCCTCGTACAGGCTGCCGGCCTGAATGCCATTCACCAACGTGGCCGCCTGCCGGCGCACATCCCCCGGGGTGAGCCCATAGCGTTCCGCCCTGGCGAGGTCGACCTCGACCTCCATTTGGGGGGCCTCGACCAGGCGCTCGGTGTGCAGTCCCACGACGCCGGCGATCCCCGAGATGGCCCGCCGCACGTCCTCCGCCTTGCGCCGGAGGGTCGGCCAATCGGGCCCGTAGAGGCGCACGACCATGTCGTCGTTCGATCCCGTCAGCACCTGTCTGAGCGACTCCTCGGTGTACGTCTGGACTCGGTGCACGACCCCCGGGTAGCCGTCGAGGGTCTGCCGGACGGCGGCCACCGTCGCATCATAGTTGGCCGACGGATCGACGCTGACCCACAAGGTGGCGGAGTTGATCCCGACCGGCTGATCCCCCAGCACGGCGCGTCCAAAATGGGCGCCGAAGTTGCGCACCCCGGGAATGGCCTCCACCTCGCGGCCGATCCTGGCCGTGATCCGCGCCATCTCCGGCTGGGACGTGGCGCTTGGGGCCTCCAGCTGGATCATGAGGTCCGGCTCTTTGAACGACGGCAGCAGCGACAGCCTGAGTAGCGGCAGCACCGCGAGGCCCGCCAACGCGGTCACCACCGCGGCGGCGAAGATCGCGCCCGACCGGCGCACGGTCCACGCCAGCATCCTGTCGTAACCGCGCTGCAGCCACGGGATGAGGGCAGGCCCGCGCCGCAGCGGGGCGGCGTTGGCGAGCAGCAACAGGCTCAGCGCCGGCGTCACGGTCAGCGCAACCACGATGGACGCCGCCACCGCCAGCAGATAGGAGACGGCGAGCGGCCGAATGAACGAGCCGAGCACGTCCTCGATGAACAGAACCGGCACCACCGCCAGCAGCAGGATCAGCGCCGCGAAGAGGATGACGCTGTGGGTCTCGAGCGAGGCGTCGAGCACGATGGCCGCAGGCCCCCTGCCGTCCCCCTCCGCGCGCGCCCGCCGCAGACGCCGCGTGATGTTCTCGACGCCAACGACCGCGTCGTCGACGAGAACGCCGATGGCAATCGCCAGCCCCGTCAGCACCATCACGTTGAGCGTCTCGCCGCGCAGGTGCAGGATGAGCAGGGCGGCCGCCAGAGACGACAGGATCGCCGCGACGCCGACCAGCGTGGGACGCCAGTGCCCCAGGAACGCCAGGAGCATCAGAATCACGAGCAGGACCCCCAGGAGCAGCGCCCTGCCATGTTGATCGATCGCCCTCTGGATGAAGGTCGCCGGCCGGAAGACGGTGGAGTCCAGAGTGGCCCCGGGAAGACCGGCCCGCAGCGCGCTGAGTTTTGCTTCGACGCGGTTGATGGCTTTCCACCACCTGCCCCAGGTCACCCAGGCGCAGGGGCGAACCGTCGCTCTTCTTTCGGTCGGACACGGTCACTCTGGCCAGGTCGGCCGCCGTTGAGATCGGCAGAACGTGCCGGACCTCGAACCGCTGCTGGGGGGTATCGAAAAATCCGCCGGTCCCCGGTGTGGAGGCGGTCAGGAACGACAATGGCGAGACGAACATGGCGTTCCCGGTGGTCTCGATGACGTCGTCCAGCGTCACCCGGCGCTCCCGCAACCGCGCCTGATCGACCAGCACCTGCAGCTGCCGGTCTCGCTGGCCCCAGACGGAAACGTTGGAGACGCCGGGCACGGCCAGCAAGGCGGGTCTGATCGTCCACTGTGTGAGCACTCCCATTTCGATCGGGGACAGCGACTTCGAAGAGAGCCCGATCAACAGGACCCGGCTCGTGGCCGACTTGGGTGAGAGCATCGTCGGCGCCGATGACACGTTGGGCAGCATGAACGTGGACGTCAGGCGCTCCGACGTCAGCTGCCGCGCGCGCATGAAGTCGGTCCCGGGCTCGAAGATGAGGGTGACGTTCGACATCCCGGGCACCGATGTTGAGCGGATCGTCCTCACCCACGACACTCCGGCTTCCAGCTCCTCGATGTTCAGGGAGACCAGATTCTCGACCTCGGGGGCGGACAGGCCGAGGGCTTCGGTCTGGATCTCGACATACGGCGGCGCGAACTCCGGCAGGACGTCCACCGGCATGCTGCGCAGCTGGGTGACGCCGACGAACATTACCGCCGCGGCGATCACGGCCACGAGGAATCGAAGGTGCAGGCTCGACCCGACAACCCATCGCATCATCGCCGATCATCTCCGTCCAATCGAGATCCTGCCCAGCAAATGCACAAGTCCACGACGATTAGGAAACACGACGGGCGGTTTGGTCGGCATCAGGCAAAGGCATGGCGGGCATGAATGAAAATTCATTATGCTTAAGGGACGGATTAAGACACTCACCTTAATAGGTTGTCGGGGCTCACCTGCGGGCGATTGCCCCTCTTCATTTGGGGGGTTATCTCCGGAATGGGTCTCGGGAAGGGATAGGGATGCGAAGGCGATCCGGATAATACTGCTCAGATCTTCATAATGGACATCCTCATCTCGGGATCCCACGGACTGATCGGATCCGCCCTCGCCTCTTTGCTTGCAGGGCGCGGGCATCGGATTGTCCGGCTCGTGCGCCCCGGACCCGCGTCAGGTCCGCAGGAGGTCGGCTGGGATCCCGCGGCCGGGACGATCGACGGACGCACACTGGAAGGCGTCGACGCCGCCATCCACCTGGCCGGGGAAAGCGTCGCCCGCGGGCGGTGGACGGCGGCAAAGAAGGCCCGCATCCGGGAGAGCCGCGTCGAAAGCACGCGCCTCCTGGCCCGGACCCTGGCCGGCCTGACCCGCAGGCCGCAAGTTCTAATCTGCGCGTCCGCGGTCGAGTATTACGGGCACCGCGGGGATGAGATCCTGGTGGAAGAGAGCGCGCCGGGACAGGGCTTCCTTGCCGGGGTCTGTGTCGCTTGGGAGGCGGCCGCCGAGGCCGCGCGCCAGGCAGGCATCCGGGTCGTGCACCTGAGGACCGGCCTCGTGCTCACCCCCACCGGCGGGGCGCTGGCCCAGCTGCTGCCGCTCTTCCGCCTCGGGCTCGGCGGGCGGTTCGGAAGCGGACGGCAGTGGATGAGCTGGATCACCCTCGATGACGAGGTCGAAGCCATCGCGCACACGTTGGGCCGGAATACGCTCCAGGGACCGGTCAATCTGGTGTCGCCCCATCCGGTCACCAACCAGGAGTTCACCAACGCGCTGGCCCGGGTTCTCAGGCGGCCCGCGGTGCTCGCGCTGCCCGGCGCCGCCCTCCGGGCCGTGATCGGCGAGGCGGCCGGCGAGTTGGTCGGCAGCCAGCGCGCGCATCCCGCAAGACTGCTCGCGGAGGGGTACACGTTCCGCCACCCGGAGTTGGGAGCGGGGCTGCGCCACCTGCTCGTGTCGCGGTCCGCCCGCTCAGCCTCCGCGTGAAGGCAGGGGCCCTCCCCTACCTCCGCGAAATGAGGGTGCATGCGGATCGCGCTCGCGAGCGACCATGCCGGCTATACGCTCAAGGAAGAGTTGAAGCGTATGCTCCGAGACCTGGGGCACGAGGTCCGGGATTTCGGCACGCACTCGGCCGACCAGGTCGATTACCCCGACTTTATCGTCCCCGCGGCGGAGGCGGTCGCCTCGGCGCAGTGTGACCGGGGGATCATCATCGGGGGCAGCGGTAACGGCGAGGCGATCGTCGCCAACAAGGTGCCGGGCGTGCGCTGCACGCTGTGCTGGGAGAGTTACACCGCGCGGGTGGCCCGTGAGCACAACGACGCCAACGTCCTCTCCCTGGGGGCCCGTGTGATCGGCGTAGATATCGCGCGCGAGGCGGTGCGGACCTGGCTGGACGCATCCTTCGAGGGCGGCCGCCACCAGGTGCGCCTGGACAAAGTCAGGGCCGTGGAGGAGCGCTACACGGGGCCGCGGATGAAGAAGAGCGAGCCGGCGCGGTAAAGAGCCAAGCTGCGGCGGGGGCGCGAATCTGATCCGCCGCGGTCTTCCATCGGCGCGCGGCGGGCCGAGGGCGGGGCCGTCCCGATCAGGTCACGATAAAGATACCGTGGGGGGAGCGGCCGGTCGGAAAGGTGTTGAGGATCCCGAGCGTCCGCGTGTTCACGACCGTCGTGGTATCCCCGAACCGGCCTGAGACCCACAGTTGGGACCCGTCTGGGCTGAGCATCGGCATGTCCGGGCCCCCGGGAACCGGGAACTTCGCCACCACCCGCTGCGCCTGCACGTCGAATACGCTCGCGGTGTTCTCGTACCGATTGGTCACGTAGATGGTTCGGCCGTCGCTCGTTGCCACCAGCTCGTGTGCGCCCTTCCCGCTGTGGACCTTGCGGATCAACTTCCACTCGTCGGTGGCAAAGACGCTGATCGTCCCCACGTGGCTGGCCACAAACATGTAGTGTCCGTCGCGCGAGATCTGGATGCCCGCAGGCTGCGGGTCGACCCCGAGCCGGTGTGCCAGCGTCATGGACCGCGTGTCGATCACGGTGACGGTGTTCGAATGCTGGTTGGTGTTGACGAACCAGCGGCCGTCCGGTGAGAGCCACATGTGGCTCGGCTGCCGGCCGGTCCGGACCCGCGTGAGCGTCCGAAAGGTCTCCCCATCGTGGATCTCGACGAAGTCGTAGCGATACGACACCTTGTACAAGTAGCGCCCGTCGTGGGTGAACAGGACGTTATAGGGGTCCAGGATCGGGATGCGGCTCCGCACGCGCAGGGTGGCGAGGTCGATCTCCAGCATCTCGTTGCTCGTGGTGTTGCACGAGTACACTGCCCGGCCGTCACGGGTCTGGCGGAATTTGTGCGGTTCGCGCCCCACCTTGATGACGGAGACCGGCTCGAGCCGCTGCCCGTCCGCCACCGTCAGGGTGTCGCCCACGCTGTTGGCGATCAAGGCCACGGGCCGCCGCTCACCGTCAGGGACCGCGCCCGCGGAACCGGACGGCGCCCCGGCGGACAATATCGTCCCAGGACGGAGCGGGCCGATGGCGCCGGCCACGCCGGCGATGGCGAGCCCGCCGCGGCGAAGAAAGTCCCGCCGGGTGAGCGGGCTGAGGTGGTACGGACGGACGGGCACGTCAGACACCTCCGGCCGAAAGGAGCAGATCTGTTCCATACGCGATGAGGAAGCCGGGTGCTCCCCTCAGCGCGACTCCAAACGTAAATTACCCAAGAATGGCTCGTCAAGACGCTCGAAGACGGCCGCATCATCCGGGTCAATTGGGCCGCATGGTCTCCGGAGATTGGACGAAGATCCAACCCACTCAAGCAGTTGGTCTCAACAGGACTGCATGATCGCCGGAAGTTACGGGCTGCCTCTGGACAACCACATCATGCGGTCCGGTGACTTTGTACGATCGCAAGAACTCGGGTGCAACAATGCGCGCACAAATTATTTATGGTCGAGCAGTAGTTTACCTGAGTTGTTGAGCAGGAGTTTACCCGATGGATGGCGTAGGGAATTAACCGGAGGCCTCAGGTAGTGGTATTTGTTCGGTCCTCGCCCGGTCAGTTCGTGCCCCTTGGCCAAGAGAGGTGAGACCATGAGAGGCAAA
>VBAN01000308.1 GCA_005882445.1 Candidatus Segetimicrobium genomatis
TCCAGATATCGACGGCCATGTTGGCGGCAAACGCGGTCCGCGGCTCCGCCAGCCAGGCCGGCGGGTGCGGCCACAGGCCGGTCGTCTTGAGGAACTGGTTGAGCAGACCGAACTGGCTGTTGTAGGTCCACTGCCAGACGATCGCGCTGATCGGGTACGGGATGGCCCAGGGGATGACGGTGAGCATCCGCGCGACCTTCCGTCCGCGGAACGGCAGGTTGAGCAGGAGCGCCATGGCCAATCCCGCGCTCGTCTTCACCGTTACGCCGAGCGCCGTCCACAGAAAGGTGCGCCGGAAAATCTGCCAGAATGCCGGATCTGCGCCCAGGGCCCGAAAGTTGCCCCATCCGACGAATCCGCTGACCCGACCGAGCTTATCCGTGGCACCGAACGCCGTGACGATCGTCGTCCCCACCGGATAGAAGATGAACGCGGCCATCAGCAGCAGCGCCGGACAGAGGAACAGAAAAGCGAGCCGCTCCTCCGCCGTGAGCCTCGCGGCGACCCGGACGATCACACCGCGGCTCGGGGACGCGCCCGGCGGGCCCGCGCGGGCGGGATGGGAGAGAGGGGCTCCGGTCTCAGGAGCCCCTCTCCGCTCACTTGACCCCCCGCGCCTTGTCGATCTCCCGGCATGCATCGTCGAGCGCCGCCTTGGCGCTCTTGGTGTTGAGCAGCGCCGCGGTGACGGCGTCCCACATGACGTCCTCGACCTTCGACCAGTCGGCGGTGAGCGGCCACGGCTTAGCCGTGGGGAGCTGCTGGATGAACGGCCGGTAGAAATCCGTCTGGAAATAGGCGTCGCGGGCCACGCTTTTTTCCGTGGGCAGCATGCCGAAGTCCTTGTCGAACTCCAGCCGGGGCCCATCACGGTACGCGTACTCGAGGAACTTGACGACCGCATCCGTGTTCTTGGCGCTCTTGAACACGATGATCGAGTCGGTCACGAGGAGGGTGTGCTGGGGCCTGCCCTGGTTGTGCGGCATCGGCGCCACCGCAAAATGCATGGTCTTCGCCCGCTCCTGGATCATCCCCCCGAACCAGGGTCCCGTCTCGATCATCGCGAGCTTGCCGGCCAGGAACAGGTCCTGGAGCGTTCCGCGGTCATTCTCCCCCACGTTGGGCTCGGTGACCTTGTCCTTGTTTACTAAATCCACCATGAACTGGAGGGCTTCCACCCCCGCGGCATCGTTCACCCGGCACCGGCCGTAGCTTCCATCGGGATTGGTGACGAAGAAGTCGCCGCCGTTCCCGTAGAGGTAGTACACGTACTCCGTCAGCTCGGCGAACTTCTTGCCGGAGACGCCGATCCCGTACACCCCCGGCGACTTCGACACCTCTCTGGCCGCGGCCAGAAGGTCCTGCCACGTCTGGGGCGGAGTCTTGACCAGGTCGGTGCGGTAGTAGAGAGACCGGGCGCTCAGGGCGACCGGGACGCCGTACAGCCGGCCGTTGATGCGCGCCTCGAGCGCCGGCTGGATGAACTTGTCGATGAACGCCTTGGGGAGCAGGCTGTCGGCGGGCTGGACGACGCCCATCTTGTTGAACTCGATGATCCATCGCGTGCCCACGATCGCGATGTCCGGAGCCTGATTCCCCGCAATCCAGGTGACCAGCCGGTCATGCCCCTCGTTCCAGGGCACGACGACGTTGTCCACCGTGATGCCCGGGTTCACCGCCTCGAACTCCTTCTTGAGTTGCTGCCAGAACGTGTTGTATCGCGCGTCGTACTCCATCCACACCGCCCGGACCGATGCCGCCCCGCCCCCGCGGGCCGGGAGCGCCAGAAGGCCGATGCACAGCGCCGCGATCGTCGCGAGCGCGACCTTCCTCTGCATTGGAATTCCCCCCCTTCCTCAGTCTCGCGGCCCCGTCTCCAATGCTCGAGCCGGGTGCCGCGGCAGGAGAACAACCCGTCCTTCCTCCGAAAGATTAATGGAGTGGGAGTGAAATTCTGCGGACCCGGAGCGCGTTTCCTTCACGCCAGGCTGCCTCGAAACGGCGACTGCGTGTCCTCGCAGCAGACTGCGCGGGAGAAAGCCGTTTCGCCTAGTGGTGAGTCACCCTGCGCTCTGGTTCATCTCACTCGTAGCGCAGGGCGACGATCGGATCGAGGGCCGCCGCGCGGTGCGCCGGGTAGAAGCCGAACACCACGCCCACCAGCGCCGACGAGACGAAGCCGAGGACCATCGAGAACACTGAGACGAGGACCGGCCAGTGCCCAAGCCTCGAGGCTCCCTCTGCGGTGACGATTCCGGCCGCGATGCCGATCAGCCCGCCGATGCACGCCAGCGTCAGCGCCTCGATGAGGAACTGGCGGAGAATGTCCCATCCTCTGGCGCCGACGGCCATGCGGAGCCCGATCTCCCGCGTCCGTTCCGTGACGGAGACGAGCATGATGTTCATGATGCCGATCCCGCCGACCACAAGGGAGACCACGGCGATCCCGGCGAGGAGCAACGCCTGGGTCTGCGCGGTGGCGAGGCGCACCTGCTGCACGTCGGAGTAGTTGCGCACGGAGAAGTCGTCGGGCTGACGGACCGTGAGATGGTGACGCAGCCGCAACAACCGCTTCGTCGCGTCGATCACCTGGGGGACCTTATCCGGCGTGGCCGCCGAGATGAAGATACTGCGGAGCCACGGGATGCCGGTCAGACGGTTCTGCAACGTAGCGATCGGCACGACCGCGGTGTCGTCCTGATCCGAACTGCCGCCGGACGATCCTTTTGCCAGAAGGATCCCCACGACGCGAAACGGCACGTTCTTGATGATGACCGTGGCGCCAACGGCTCCGCCGGAAGGAAAGAGGGTCTCGGCAACGGTGTGGCCGAGGACGGCCACTTTCGCGGCCTCGTCCACCTCGGCCGGCGTGAAGAACCGCCCCTCCACGACCGGCCAGTGTCGCGCGATCTGCCACGCGGGTGTTGTGCCGCCGATGTACGTGAACCAGTTGGCCCCCCCTGCCACCAGCTGGGCATTGGTTTGCGCGTACGGCGCCGCGGCGACGACCCCGGGAACCCGCTGCGCGATGGCGATCGCATCGCCGACCCTGAGCGTCGTTTGGGAAATGTTCCCGAGACGCACCCCTCCGCTCGTGATGGCGCCGGGGATGACCACAATCAGGTTCGCGCCGAGGCTCTCGATCTGGGCC
>VBAN01000309.1:0-6324 GCA_005882445.1 Candidatus Segetimicrobium genomatis
GGGCTCGTCGAAGATGATGACTTTCGGCTGGGTCGCGAGGTTCTTGGCGAGCACGACTTTTTGCTGCGTGCCGCCGCTCAAGTCGCGCGTCAGCTGATACTCGCTGCGGGCATGGATGCTGAAGCGCCGGATGTAGGATTTGGCGATCGCCCCGAGGCGGCGATGGACGAGGATCTGGTTGAACCGCGTGACCGCCCCGGACACCCTCACACAGTTCGCGACCGCCAGCGCGACATTTTCCACAATAGAGAGCAGCAGGACGAGCCCCTGGGATTTTCGGTCCTCCGGGACGAGCGAGATGCCGGCCTTGAGGGCATCGCGCGGCGAGCGGATCGACGTTTCGACGCCGTCCACGTAAATCGCGCCGGCGTCCTTGGCATCCGCGCCATAGATGGCCCGGGCCACCTCGGACTTGCCGGCGCCGACGAGCCCGGTCACCCCGACAATCTCAGCGCCCCTCGCCGTGAGAGTCACGCCGCGGTTCACCCCTGCGCGCGAGAGTCCTCGGACCTCTAGCACCACAGGCCGGCGCTCGCCCTGTTGGCGCTCTGGGTACATCTCGCGGAGCGACCTGGCCAGCATGAGCTCAATCACCCGCTCGACCTTCGCCTCGGCCGCCGGCAGGGTTCGAACGACCCGCCCGTCACGCAGCACGGTGATCCGGTTGGCCAGCGTCACGACCTCGTCCAGCCGATGGGACACGTAGAGGATCCCCACGCCTCGATCGCGCAGGGCATTCAATCTGACGAACAGCTCGTCCCGCTCCCCGGGCGTGAGGGCGGCCGTCGGCTCGTCCAAGACGAGAATCCGGTTGTCCCGCGACAGGCCCCGGGCAATCAGGACGAGCTGGGCCGCGGAGACCCCCAGCGATCCCGCCCTCAGATGCGGATCGATGTCCGCATGGACCCGTCCCAGCGCGGCGCGGGCCTGCGCATAGAGCTGGGTCCGATCGATGACGCCCAGGCGGCTGCGCCACCCGCGGCCGAGGGTCGGCGGCTCGCCCAGCAGGATATTGCTGGCCACATCGAGCTCAGGCACGAGCACGATCTCCTGGTGGATCGCCGCGATGCCCAATCGTTCGGCATCGCGGCGGGTGGAAATCCGGACGGCTCTCCCGTCCACCAGGAGGGTGCCCGCGTCGGGTTGGTACACCCCCGTCACAATCTTGACCAGCGTGCTCTTCCCGGCTCCGTTCTCTCCGACCAGCGCGTGGATCTCACCGGCCGCAAGGGTGAAATCGACATCCACGAGCGCCTGCACGCCCGGAAAGGCCTTGGAAATCCCGCGCGCCTCGAGGAGCGGTGAGCTCAACACCTGCCCCCGGCTGCGGTGTGAATCCTGTCTTTCAGGCTCGAATCCGCCTGCCTGCTCCCTGATTCGACGGCCTTGAGTTCCGCGGTGGACAACGCCAGGATGGGCGGCTCGATGCGCTTGGGCACCGACCCTCCCGTCCCGACGACCATCGCGCTGGCGATAAACGACGACCCGATCTGCGGAATCGGCAGGATCCCCTCCGCCTGGAAGTCGCCCTTGAGGGCGGCCTGGATCCCGATACACGTTCCGTTGTAGCCGATGAGGATGACTTTCCCGGTCTTGTTCGCCGCCTTGAGCGCCTGCAGGGCGCCGAACGCCATTTCATCGTTGTGGGCAAAGATGGCCGCCAGGTCCGGGTTGGCCGTGATCATGTCGGTCGCCACCCGAAGGCCCTGGTCGCGCTGCCAGTTTCCGGTGCCCTCGGCGACCACCTTGATCTTTTCATTCTTTTTGATGCCTTCCTTGAAGCCTTGGGACCGATAGATCGCGGAATAGTTGCCCGGTGATCCCTCGATGATCGCCACGTTGCCGCCATTGGGGATCGCGGCGGAGAGCCACCCCCCCAGCAGCCGGCCGCCCTGCACTTCGTTCGCGGAGCTAAAGCTCACGGCGAGGCCCTTGTCCACGGCCCCCGGCGCGTCATCGATGAGTAAGAAGACCTTGACGCCCTTGCTGTGCGCCTTCGCGATCAGGGGCATGATCGCTTTCCCGTCCCAGGGATGGAGGCCCAGCACGTCGATCCCTTGACCGAGCATCGTCTCAGCCTTGGCCACCTGCTCCGATACGTTTGCCGAGTCCTGGACAAAGAACTTGGCGTTGGGATACTTCTTCAACTCGCCCTGCATCGCGTCGACCATCTGTTTCACCGCAGGGTTCGAAAAGTTGCCGGTGACCGCGCCGATCCGGACCGTTTTGGCCTGGCCGCGCGCCGTCTGCCATGGCCGGCCGGACAGCGCGGCGGTGGCGCCGGCTCCCACCAAGAACAACACGCGCCTCCGGGCGATCGGAAGTGACGAAACGCCGCGAACCTCGTGACCCATTGCGATCCCCTCCCCCGTGTCGTCGAGGCCCGTTCAGACCTCGCGTTGACCACCGGTCATTTGCCGTTTCCCGAGCAAGTCCTCCCTAGTTCGACGTGCAGGAACGCGTGTCCATCCCTCCTTTCATCGCGTCGTGGCCGGGATTACGGGCGGATCCCCACCTTGAAGACCGGCTCCCGTCGGTTCCGGAACAGCTCGTAGGCCGCGCCGATCTCACCGAGCGCGAACCGGTGGGTGATGAGCGGCGACAGGTCAAACTTCCCGTGCTCGATCATGTGCAGGAGCCGGCGGCCGCGGTCCTTCCCCCCCGGCGACGTCGAGGAGATGATCCGCTTCTCGCCGATCCCGCCCATGAACGCGCCGGCGTCGAGCGGCAGCGTCAGGCTTCCGTGCATGCCGTAGTTCCCGACGCTCGAGAGCACGCCGGCCGGACGCACGAGGCGCAGCGCCGTGAGGAACGTCTCCGGCGTCCCGACCGCCTCGATCGCCACATCGGCCATCCGTCCGCCGGTGAGCCGCCGCACGATCTCCACCACGTCGACCTGCGCCGCGTCGAGCGCGACGTCCGCGCCCAGGCGCATCGACATCTCCAGCCGCCATGGGAGGACGTCGATCGTGATCACGTAGCCGGCGCCCCGCAGCCGCGCCGCCACCGTCGCCGCGAGCCCGACCGGTCCCTGGCCGACGACGGCCACGGTGTCGCCCATCCGAAGCTCCGATGATTCCACGGCCGCGAATCCCGTCGACCCGCCGCAGGCCATGACGACCGCCTGCTCGTCCGTGACCTCGTCGGGGATCGGCGTGAGGTTCGCCTGCGCATACGGCACCGCCACGTATTCGGCGTGCGCCCCGTCCCGCAGCGTGGCGAAGTGAAAAGCGGCGATCGTCCCATCCGTGTGACAGCCTCGGCCGTTCGCGTTGCCGAGGCACTCGTAGCACTGGCCGCAGGGCGTGTCGCCCGGGACATACACGCGCTGGCCGGGCGCGTACCCGTGGACGCCGTCGGCCACCGCGACGATCTCCCCCACCAGTTCATGGCCGAGGACCGTCCCCGGACGGCCGGGAATCCACCCGTCGATGATCTTGAGGTCGGTCGCGCAGATCGAAGCGAGCCGCATTCGGACGATCGCCTCGCCGGACGCGATCACCGGCAGCGGGATCTCCCGAAGCTCCGCCCGGCCGTCGCCGGCGAAGACGTACCCCTTCATCGTGCCTACCGTTGTCGCGCCCATCGCGTCACACTCCCACGCCGATGTATCGCTCCTGGACGTCGCGCCGCTGCTCGAGCTCGCGCGGGGAGCCGTCGAAGACCATCCGCCCCTTCGCCATCACGTACACGTGATCGGCGATGGCGAGCGCGATGGGCAGCTCGTGGACGACGATGAGGATCCCGAGCCCGCCCGCCCGCCGGAGGCCCTGAACGACCTCGAGCACGATGCCGACGAAGAGCGGTGCGAGGCCCTCGGTCGGCTCGTCCATGAGCAGGCAGTCCGGTTCGGTCCTGAGCGCCCGCGCGATCGCCAGCATCGACTGCTCTCCGCCCGACAGGTGGACCGCCCGCTGGTGCAACCGCTCGCGCAATCGCGGAAAGATCTCAAACACCCGCTCCGGGGGCCAGGCCGCCCTGCCGGGACGGTTGGCGGCCACGGCCAGATGCTCGCCGACGGTGAGCGATCCGAAGACCCGCCGGCCCTGCGGGACGAGCCCGATGCCCCGCAGCGCAATCTCGTGCGCCGGTAGGCGCGTCAGTTCCGCGCCGTTGAAGGTCACGCTGCCCCGGCGCGGAGGGGTGAGGCCGACGATCGACCGGATCGTCGTGGTCTTCCCGGCCCCATTGCGTCCCATCAAGACCGCGATCCGCCCGGGCGCCACATCGAGCGAGACGCCCTGGATGATGTAGCTGTCGCCGTAGTAGGTGTGGATCTCGCGGACCGAGAGCATACGCGCCGTCCCCCGTCAGTGACCTCTGTTCCACTCCTCGCGTCGATCGGCCTGGCCTTTGGTCCACTCGTCGCGTCGATCGGCGTTCAGGACTCCGCCGCCCGTCTGGCGGGCGACCTGCGCGGCCGCATGAGCGCCGAAGTAAAGATCCTGCACCTGACGGTCCGTGCGGACGGCGCTCGGCGGGCCGTCCATGATGATGCTCCCCTGGTGGAGGACGAGCACGCGCTCGACCAGCTCGAAGATCACCTCGAGATGATGCTCGACGACCAGCACCGTCAGGTGGCGGGGCAGCGACGCCAGCAGCCGACGCATCGCGGCCATCTCCGCCACAGACAGTCCCGCCGTCGGCTCGTCGAGCAGCAGGAGCGCGGGGTCCACGGCGATCGCGAGCGTGATCTCGAGCTGACGCTGGTGCCCGTAGGACAGGTGGCGGACTTCGACGTTCGCGAGCGGCCACAGGCCGAAGGTCTCGAGCAGCTCCCGCGATCGAGTCCGGAGGTCGCCGTGCGTTCGGAGCGGGCGCCACAGCCGCAGGCGGTAGCGCCGGTAGGTCGAGCCCAGGAGCGCGACTTCCACGTTTTCCCGGACGGTGAGGCGAGGATACAGCAGCGTGACCTGAAAGGTGCGGGAGAGGCCGAGCGCCGCGCGGCCGCTCGGAGACGTGCGGGTCACCTCGCGGCCAAACAAGACCACCCGCCCGCGGGTCGGCGGCTCGAGCCCGCTGATCACGTGGAAGAGGGTCGTCTTTCCGGCGCCATTCAGGCCGATGATCCCTACGCGCTGGCCGGCGCCGACGGAGAGGTCGATATCGGTCAGGACACGCAGATCACCGAAGGCCTTGCTGACGCCCCCCAGCATGAGGGCGGGGTGAGACCGTCCATTGTGGACCGGGTCCCCGTCGGTCCCGAGCGCCGCGGGCGCCGCCCGCGGCGGGGCCGCCCTCGCCGGCCGGTTCCTGCTCCACGGCCCGCTTCGGCGCGCCGGCCCGAGACAGCAGGCCGGCGGCTCCGGTCACGATCCCGTTCGGGAGGTAGACCGTCGCGAGCACGTAGATGACGCCGAGGATGATCGGCCAGTAGTCCACCCACAGGGTGCTGAGCTCGTACTTCAGCGCGGTCATGACCACGGCGCCGACGACCGGCCCGGCCATCGTGCCCGCGCCGCCGAGGATCACCATCAGCATCGCCGTGAATGACTGGTCGATCGAGAGGTCGCTGGGGCTCGCGATGCCGTTGTAGGCGGCGTTGAGGATGCCGGCGACCGCGGCGGCGACCCCCGCCAGGATGAAGGCGACGTACTTGTGGATGTAGGTCCGGTAGCCGAGCGTCTGACAGCGCACCTCCCGCTCGCGAATGCCCCTGAGGGTGAGTCCGAACGGTGAGGCGATGACCAGGGAGACGAGCGCGGCGACCGCCGCGAAGATCCCCAGCGTAAAGTAGTAGAAATTTGCATCGGAGTAGAACCACGGCGAGGGGCGGCCGCCGCCGAGTTCGAGCCCGTTCGCCCCGCCGGTGAAGGTGCCCCAGCGGTAGTCCGCTCCCCAGAGCACCTGGCCCATCGCCAGGGTGACGAGGAGAAAGTACAGGCCGCGCAGCCGGACGGCAATCAACCCCAGCACCGCGGCGCCGGCGGTGCCGAGGACGACCGCGGCCAGCGCGGCGGACCACCAGCCCACGCCGTCCTTGACCAGCAGGATGGCGAGCCCATAGGATCCCAGGCCGAAAAACGCGGCCTGGCCGAGCGAGTCCAGTCCCGTATAGCCCATCAGCAGATTGAGGCCCATGGCCATGATGGCGTAGATCAGCGCCAGGGTGGCGATCGTGAGCCAGTAACTCGGAAGCGTTGCGGGGACGATCGCCGCCAGCACCGCCAATCCGGCGAGCGCGGCGGCGCGGATCCGGGTCGGCGCGCGGGGGTCGAGGGCGGCGGCGCGTGGCCGGGAACCAGCGGAGTCCGCCCGCATCGCCGTCCCGCTACTCTCCAATGGTCATCTTCTTGCCGAGCAGCCCGGTCGGGCGCAGACTGA
>VBAN01000309.1:6339-10673 GCA_005882445.1 Candidatus Segetimicrobium genomatis
GAAG
Organism: Candidatus Segetimicrobium genomatis; assembly: GCA_005882445.1. Lineage (GTDB taxonomy): Bacteria > Sysuimicrobiota > Sysuimicrobiia > Sysuimicrobiales > Segetimicrobiaceae > Segetimicrobium. The sequence continues at coordinate 6,344 of VBAN01000309.1, forward strand.
TACGAGTACTGGGCGAAGGCGGCGGTCCCGAGGTGCCAGAGGACCCCCACGAACAGGCTGCCCACAAACGCCCCGGCGATGCTCCCCACGCCGCCCAGCACGACCACGACGAGCGTCAGGGTGAGGATCTCGAACTCCGCGCCTTGATACCCGCCGAGGAGCGGCGCGCCGAGCGCGCCGCCGAGCCCAACGAGCAAGCCGGCAAAGCCGAATAACATCATGGAGAGGCGCTCGATGTCGATGCCGATGCTCCGCGCGATCTCCTCGTCGTCGACGGACGCGCGAACGAGCGCCCCGATCCGCGTCCGGTCGATGAGCAGCCAGAGCACGACCGCCAGCACGACCGCGACTGCGATCAGGAACGCGCGGTAGACCGGCACGATGGTCCCCAGGACGTGCAGCGTCCCATCGAGCCCCGGCGGCGTCGGCATCACCTCCGGGTACCCCCCCCAGATGAGGCGAACGGCCTGGACGATGATCAGCGTGACCCCATACAGGGAGAGGACCTGCGGGAGCGGGGCAAGGTGAAACCGCTTGAGCAGGACGCGGTGCAGGACGGCGGCCAGCGCCATCACCGCGATCGAGTCCACGAGGATGGCGGCGGCGAACCCGCCGGCGCGCTCCGCGACCGTGATCCCGAGGTAGACCGCCAGGATGTAGAACGCGCCGTGGGCGATGTTGATCACCCGGATGACGCCGAGGGCCAACGAGAAGCCGCTGGCGTGGATGAAGAGGAGCCCGCCGAACGCGATCCCGTTGATGATGTCACCGAGCACCCGCGGTCCCCCTCCTTCCCCGCCGGCCGGCCGCCGCCACAGGGGCGGCGCGGGGCGGCCGGGGCAATCCCCGGCCGCCCACGCCCGCCCTCGATCTCACGCCGGGTGTGCCGCCTTCGGCGTGGCTGCCGTCCGCATCACTGCGGGAAGTCCCGCGAGAAGACGGGATGGCTCAAGAACTGCTCCGGCGATTCCATCCAGAACTGGTTGGCGCCCGCAATCGTCGCCAGCACGGTCTTGTGGTTCGGCTTGTCCACCTTGAAGATGTACAGGTTGTTGATCGGGTTGTGGTACCCATCCATGGCCAGCGGCCCGCGGGGCGTGACGGCGAGCTTCGTGTCGACGATGGCAGAGATAAACTGCTCCGGGTTCTTGACGATCCAGCCGGGCACGGCGTCGGCGCTCATCCCGGTCTTCTTGCGGTAGTTGGTGAGCGCCTCGTCGATCCAATGGGCCGCCGTGTACGTCGACTCGCCCCAGTAGGAAGGCGTCTGACCGCCGTACGCCTTCTGCCAGGCCTCGATGAACGCTTGTGTCGCGGCCGCCGGCGTGTCTTTGCTGTACTCGTGGATGATGGTGATGCCGACGGCGTCCTTGCCCGCCGCCTGCAGCGCGTCTTCGTCGGCGATGTCCGGGCCGCCGATCAACGGGATCTTCCCGCCGAGGCCGAACTGGTTGTAGGCCTTCTCGAAGCGCGGCACGTGCGCGCCGACGAGGATCGCGTACACGGCGTCGACGTTCGCGTTGAGCTGGCGGACGAACGGCGCGTAATCCGACACCGTGAACGGGGCGAAGAGCTTCTGGACGACCTTGCCCCCCGACTTTTCGAAGCCGTATTGGAAGCCGCCCGCGGATTCCCAGCCGTACGCGTAGTCCTGGGCGATGACCGCGACCCGCTTGTAGTGGAGATTCTGGTAGACCCACTGACCGAAGTAGAGGTTGGGCTGGCTGCTGGTCATGTTGAGGCGGGCGAAGGTCGGCACCAATTTCCGCTGCGTGAGGTTGTCCGCCGACGACATCGGCGTGATGAAGGCCACATGCCTGGGAGCCGTCACCTGGATGACCGCCAGCGACTCCAGGGCCAGGGCGGCGCCTCCGATGAAGTCGACGTGGTCGCTCGAGAGGAGCTTTCGCGTCTTCGCGATCACCATCGCCGGGTCGGCCTGCGTGTCCTCGATGTAGAGCTTGACCGGCACACCGCCGAGCATGTTGCCGTGCTGGTTGAGGTAGAGCTGGTAGCCGTGCACCATCTCCCCGGCCTGCTCGGCGATGGGCCCCGTCAGCGCCAGCGGAACGCCGATCTTGAGCGTGACGGCCCCCGCGCCCGCCCCGGCCGCAAGGTTCAAGGCGACCAGGGAGACCGCCGCGACCACGCACACCATCGACAGCCACCTGCTGAGATATGATCGCATACCCTTACACCCCCCTCTGTTCGTCTCTGCGATCCTCACGCATGAGCCCGCGCCCTCGACATCACTCTCCCAGCCCGCGCCCTCCCCCCTGGATGAGCAAGTCGCCATCGCCGGCGGAGAGCTCCGTGTACGCCGCCGGGCGATCCTCGAGCCCGACCTCCCGTTCGCCGCGCGCCGACGCGTACGCCGCGGTGAGCACCGCCATCAGATGCCGGCCGTCGCCGCCGGGCACCGGCGGCCGGGCCCCCTGGCGCACCGCGGTCACGAAGTCCATGACCTCGTAGACATGCCCGAGGCCGAACACGACCTCCCCGGCGCCCGGTGGAGCGGGAGGAAGCTGAATCTCCTGCAGCGCGTATCCGCTTCGCACCGACGCGAGACGGAGGCGGTCCCCCTCGAGCACGACGTACCCCTCGGTCCCGTGGATCTCGAGGCGCGTGCCGGTGAAGTCGTCTGTGATCGGCGCGCCGTTGGTCGTCGCGAGCGTCGCCAGCGCTCCCGAGCGCAGCTGCAGGGCGAGGACCGCGGTGTCCTCGTAGTCCTGCCCGTCCCGAACGAGCCGGTCCGTCCATGCCTTGACGGCGCGCGCCGGGCCCGCGAACCACAGGAGCAGATCGAGGAAATGAATCGCCTGCGTGGTGAGGATGCCGCCGGCAGCCAGGCCTCTCCGGCCGCGCCACGGGGATGTCCCGGAGGGATCACCCGTCAGCGCGCTCGAATGCACGACGCTGCCCATCAGCACCCGGCCGAGGGCGCCGTCGCGAATCGCGCGTTTCGTGCGAAGGTTGTCGGGGAAATAGCGGTGGTTCATGATCAACCCGAGCGCGACGCCGCGCCGTTCGCAGGCCGCGATCATCCCGTCGGCTTCCGACAGGCTGCGCGCGAGCGGTTTCTCGCACAAGACGTGTTTCGAGGCGGCGGCCGCCGCGACCGTCGCCTCGCAGTGCAGGAAATCGGGCAGGCAGATGGAGACCGCCTGAACGTCGGGGCGCCGCAGCAGGTCGTGGTAGTCCGCATAGACGTGGGGCACGTTGAAGTCGTGCGCCAGCCCCTCCGCGCGATCCACGTCTTGATCGGCGACCGCGACCAGGCGGACGCCGGCGGGCTCGAGCGCGCGAACCCCCCACGCATGCGCCGGCGCCACCCACCCGCAGCCGATGATCCCGTACCCGAAGCCCTCGCCGCCCATCGCGGCGTTACGTCTTGCCCTCGATGTACGCGATCGCCTCGATCTCCAGAATCCAATCGGGATGGACGAGGTCTCGCACGGCGACCGCCGTGCAGACGGGATACGGCGGCTCGAAGAACTCCCCGCGGATGTGCTGGTAGTGGGCGTAGTATTGCATGTCGGTCACGAAGACGTTGGCCATGACGACATCCGCCATCGTCCCGCCGGCTGATTCGACGATCTCCTTGATGTTGCTCAGGACCTGCCGCCACTGCGCCGCCGGGTCGATTTTCGGGACCGTCATATTCGTGCCGCTTTCGGCCCCCACTGTCTTCATGGTCTTGTAGTCGACCGCGGTGATCCCGGACAGGAACAGCCACGGGCCGACCCGGATCCCGGGGCTCCAGATCCGTCCCCCCAGGCCTTTCGTGTAGGCGGGTCCGGTCACGAGCTGTTTTCGAACCATCCTCATCCCCCCTTCCTCGACGTCGGTGTGAGCGGCCCGATCGCCATTCGCCGGCTCGGTCTTCGCCTCTCGGGCGGGGGCTTCTCGAGGCTTCCCCTGAATCCCAATCGTTCCGATATTCTCGCTGCGGCCTGACTGAACAGCGGGCGGTGCTTCTCCATCACCTGGCGCGTGAACCGCACCGCGGGTCCGGAGACCGAGATCGCGGCGACCACCGCCCCTCGGTGGTCGCGGAGCGGGAAGGCGATGCAGTGCAGGTTCTCCTCGAACTCCTCGAGGTCCAACGCGAACCCTGCGGCGCGGATGCGCCGCAGTTCAGCCCGCAGGAGACGCGGGGTGGTGATGGTCCGGCGGGTATGGGCCCGGAGGCCCGAGGCGATGACCGCGTCCACGTACTCGGCCGGCTGCGCCGCCAGCAGGAGCTTGCCCAACGCGGTGGCGTGCAGCGGAATGGCAAACCCGATGTGCGAGTCGACCCGCAGCGACAGCGGGCTGAGGATCTTGTCGA
>VBAN01000311.1:0-1483 GCA_005882445.1 Candidatus Segetimicrobium genomatis
GATCGTGACGGCGATCGCCACGGTGCTGGGCACGATGGCGAGCCTCTGGCTCGTCCGGTCCGCCGGCCGCTTTCGGGAGGCGCTGCGGGTGCTGTTGATCTCGCCGCTGGCGGTCCCCGGGATCGTCACCGGCATCGCGCTGCTGATCTTCTTCTACGGCGTCGGGTGGCGCCGGACGGGCCTGCTCGGGTTGATCATCGGGCACACGCTGATCGGCCTTCCGTACGTCTTTCTGATCACCGGCGCGGTGCTCGTGCGCTTCGACCGCACCCTGGAGGAGGCGGCCCGCAACCTGGGCGCGGGCGCCGGCACGACCTTCTGGCGCGTCACGCTGCCGCTGATCAAGGGCGGGATCATCTCGGGGGCGATCTTCGCCTTTGTGACGAGTTACGACCAGTTCAATATCTCGCTGCTGCTGAGCGGGGTCGGGGCGACGCCGCTGCCGGTCCAGCTCTTCGACTACCTGCGCTTCTCCTTCGACCCCACGGCCGCGGCGGCCGGGACGCTCAGCATCGTCATGGCGCTGGTCGTGGTGCTGATCACGCAGCGGCTGGTGGGGCTGGAGTCGCTGTACCTGGGCGGCGGCTGAGCCGGACGGCTCCGGCAGCCTGGGCCCTCCTAGCGTTCGTCGCCGAACCGCTTGATGTCTTCCGGGCCGGCTTTGGTGGCGACCTTCCCCTTGCCCTGCACCAGTTCCCGGATCTGCTCGACGACGTCCGGGTTGGCCAGGGTCGTCACGTCCCCGGTCTCCATGGTGTTCGAGATCGCCGCCAGGACCCGGCGCATGATCTTTCCCGACCGGGTCTTGGGCATGTCCGGCACGATGCGCACGTCCTTCGGCCGGGCGATCTTCCCGATCGTGGTCTCGATGGCGTGGACGATCTTGTCCTTGACCTCTTTGGTCGGGGCGACGCCCGGTTTGAGCGACACGTAGACCTCCGGGACCCGTCCCTTCACGTCATCCGCCACCGGGACCACCGCGGCCTCCGCGACCTCCGGCACCGTCAGGCAGGCGGATTCCAGCTCCTTGGTCCCCAGCCGGTGGCCCGCCACATTGATGACGTCGTCCACCCGGCCCAGAATCCTGAAGTACCCGTCGGCCGCCTGCAGCGCGCCGTCGCCGGCGAAGTACGGCCAGTCACGCCAGTCCTTGCTCTTGGGATTCTTGTTGTACTTCGCGTAGTACGTCTTGACGAAGCGGTCGCGATCCCCCCAAATCGTCTGCATGATGCCGGGCCAGGGGTTGCGGATGCAGATGTTGCCCGCCTTGAGCGATCCCCGGGCGATCTCACGGCCCTCTTCATCGTAGATCACGGGGTGAATTCCCGGCATGCCCGGGCCGGCGCTGCCGGGCTTCATGGGGTCGAGCGCCGGCTTCGTGCTGCAGAGGAACCCGCCGTTTTCTGTTTGCCACCAGGTGTCGGTGATGACCGCTTCGCCCTTGCCGACGGCGGTGTAGTACCACTTCCATGCCTCGGGCTCG
>VBAN01000311.1:1607-4045 GCA_005882445.1 Candidatus Segetimicrobium genomatis
GAGCGGCCCGTGATCCAGCCGATGTCGGCGAAGCACCAGTAGACGTCCGTCGGATGGATGTCCTGGATGTACTTCGAGGTCCCCGCCACGTAGGCCAGGTAGCCCCCGGTCCCGTGCTGGCACCCCTTCGGCCGGCCCGTCGTCCCGCTCGTATACATGAGGAAGAGCGGCGCCAGCGCGTCCATGGAGACGGGCTCGACGCGCTGCCCGGCGTACTTCGGCAGCAGATCATTGACCAGGAAGTCCCGGCCCTTGACCATCGGGGTGGAGGAGGCGGACTTGTCCCTGAAACGCCTCCAGACCAGGACCTTGTCCACTTTCTGGCCTTCCTTTGCCGCCGTCGCCGCGGCGATGTCCGCGTTCGCCTTGTGGTCCAGCAGCTTGCCGTTCCGGTAGTACCCGTCCATCGTGATCAGGACCCGGCTGCCGGAGTCGGCGGCGCGGATGCCGCACGCCTCGCCGCTGAAGCCGCCGAAGACCACCGAGTGGACGACGCCCAGCCGTGCGCACGCCAGCATCGTGATCGGCAGTTCCGGGGTCATCGGCAGGTGCAGTGTTACCCGGTCCCCCGCCCGAAGCCCGGCGAAGTCGCTCCGGGACGAAGATGAACGCGGCCTTGTTCTTGTACTGCGCGAGATGCCGGTCCACGCAGTTGTAGCACGCGTTGAGCCTGCCGCCCACGAACCACTTCCAGAACGGCGCGTCGGTGGTGTCCAGCGTGGTGTGCCAGTACTGATCCCAGGAAAGCAGATCGGCGTACTCCCGGAAGCACTCCGGAAAGCGGTCGAGGCTGAAGCGTTCCATGATCCCCGGGTCGGTGAGGTTGGCCTGGCCGATAAATTTTGCGGAGGGCTGATAGGTGCTTTCCTCTTTCCAGTGGACGGCGATCTCCGCCTCGCTGACCGTCACCGACTGCGTCTCTTCCCGGGCCCGGGCCATTGCGGTCATCCTCCTTGGTGCGCGACCCCATCCCCAGAGGTCTGGTCCACGTGCGCTTCTATTTTAGTGCCCTACCGCTTCCCGGGGAAGAGGGGACCCTCCTGCGCCGGCCGCGGGCGCCATCCACCCGGCGGTCGCCTTCGCAGGCCCGGCGGCCGGTCGCGGCGGGCCGCCGTCAGGCGCGCGTCACTGCTTTGGGCGGCCGCAGTCGCACTCCCCTCCCGGCCAACCGCACAGTGGCGCTTCCGGCGTCAGAGTGTATCGTCAGCGTTTCGTTCACGAGATCCTCACCGTGTGGGGTGAAGGAGATCTTGAGGGGGATCGTGCTCCCCTCCGGGAGGGACCCGCCGATGGGTTGGTCGTTCACGGCGTGACCGATCCGGAACGGGGGAGGCACCGACGGAACGTTGATGTGGATGCTCGAGGTGGGCAACGCCGCGGTTGGAGGCGTCACAGACGGCGAAGCGCTCCAAGGATCAGGGGCCATCGTGGGCCAGGGGTGACGTTCCCAGCCCATCCACCACTTCGCCGCGTCCGTGGGCACAGGCCCGGCCGACATGTTTCGCACGATGAGCACCCTTGAGGCCTCCCGGCCGATGACGGAGTCCGTAAAGCTCAACGCATTGGGTGAGACGCCGACGTGAGGGTGGACCTTGCCGAAGAGGGAGAGCCGTTCCATGATGAGGCCGGCGAGCGCCTGTTTCTTCGAACGGACGGAGGCGAGCCATCCGCCTCGGGGAGTGGTCGGGAGCGCGCCGGCAAAAAACTCGGGGAGCGGCCGGCCGTGGGCCCCGCATTCCTCCATCCAGATGCCGACCCGCAAGGTGGTAATGGCGTCGGAGTTCCCGCTGAGCCGTTTGAACAGATCCGGATCTCCGGCGGCGTGGAGAACGTCGGCGGCCCGCATGTACCCGTAGCCCATCGCGATCCAGATCAGGCCGGGCTCGACGTTCATCCCCAGGCTGAGATTCCTGAGGGTGCGCTGGATGACGGCCGTCGGAACCGCGAAATGACCGGGGGGATTCAAGGCATTGAACAGCATCGAATCGTACGCGATCCCGACGACTTTTCCTGAGACCATCCCAAACCCACTGCCATCGACTGCGGGCACACCGGTGCGATAGGGAGTGACGACCCCGGTCGCCGGCCCGGCGATCGCAAAGACCCGCGTCGCCCCGGCGTCAAGAGCCGCCTGGACCGGCAGGAACGTTCGAGCGCCGCCATCGATGTAGTGATGCTGGTTGAGCCGCACCGGCGGGAAGAACAGCGGAATGGCCGCGGACGCCATGACCGCCTGGGTCAGGTCCACCGCCGGCTCCTCCGAGGGATCACTGAACCTGCCATGCTCATCAGGGTCGATGAACTGACCATGCTCGTTGATGAGCCGCAGCTGCCCGTTCTCGAGCTGCGTCACCGCAATGCGAAGTTTGGTCCCCAGCGGAAACGTGGGAATGGCGGGGCGATTGAGGCCGTCGAAGATTCGCTGCTTGAGAGGAGAG
>VBAN01000312.1 GCA_005882445.1 Candidatus Segetimicrobium genomatis
CGTGATCGGGTCCGTGGCCGGCTACTACGGGGGAGTGGTGGACGGAGCGCTGATGCGCATCGTTGATGTCTCGATGGCCTTCCCCTTCTACGTCCTCGTCATCGCCATTGTGGCCATGCTGGGCCCCGGGTTGACGAACATGTACGCGGCGATGGTGCTCGCGGGGTGGGTCAATTATGCGCGGCTCATCCGCGGGGAGATCCTGGCGGCGAAGACCTGCGAGTACATCCTGGGGGCGCGCGCCCTCGGCGCCTCGGACCTGCGGGTGATCCGGCGCCACCTGCTGCCGAACGTGGTGACGGTGGGGATCATCTTTGCAATGTCCGACGCGGTGCTCAACATCCTCCTGGGCGGGGCGCTGAGCTTTCTGGGGCTCGGGGTCCAGCCGCCCACGCCGGAGTGGGGGCTCATGATCGCGGAGGGCCGGGACTTTCTGCTGACCTCGCCGGCCATGGTGCTGTTTCCCGGGCTCGCGCTGCTGTGGGTGGGGGTCACGTTCAACGTCCTGGGCGATCTCCTCACCGATCGCCTCCGGCCCGGGGGCTGATCGATTCTGTTCCGCTTCGAGGTGTCGTGATGAAGGTGCTGATTTCGGCCGATATGGAAGGCACGGCGGGCGTCGTGGATCGGGCGCACACCGCCATTCCCGATCGCGCGGCCATCACGGGTGTGCAGCACAACGCCGCGGAGTACGATTGGGCGCGGAGGCTCATGACCGAGGAGGTGAACGCGGCGATCGCGGGCGCGTTCGAGGGTGGGGCGGCGGAGGTGTGGGTCACCGACGCCCACGGGAGCATGCGCAACCTGCTGCCGCTCGCCCTGCACCGCGAGGCTCGGTACGTGAGCGGCAGCCCGAAGATGCTCTGCATGCTGGAGGGACTGGACGACACCTTCGGCGCCGTCATGTTCACGGGGTATCACGGCAGCGCGGGGACTCCGGCGTCCGTGCTGGCGCACACGTACATTGGGATCATCCAGGACGTGCGCCTGAACGGCGTCTCCATGGGGGAATACGGAATCAACGCCGCGGTGGCGGGCCACTTCGGTGTGGCGGTCGCGCTGGTGGCCGGCGACAACACGGTGGTCGCGCAGGTGCGCGGATTGCTCGGCCCCGACGTCGTCGGCGTGGAGGTGAAGCGGGCGGCCGGCACGCACGCGGCGGTGCACCTCCACCCCGAGAAGGCGCGCGAGGCGATCCGGGCCGGGGCCGCCGAAGCGGTGCGGCGGGCCGGGCGCCTGCGCCCATACCGGGTCCCGGCGCCGGTTCGTCTCGACGTCGACATCGTCGCCCCCGACCTGACCGATCTGGCCGCCCTCCTGCCGGGGGTGACGCGGACCGGCGCCCGATCGGTGGCGTTCGAGGGACCCGATGTCCTCAATGTCTTCAAAGCGTGGCGGGCGATGCTGAATGTGATGATGACGCGCTCCGCGGTGTAACCCGGGCCCGATTGAGCATCGCGTTGGGAATGGAAGCGCCACCATCCTGGCGATCGAGAGGAGATGCGGCCCGATGGCCGACCCCCAGATAGCGCCCTACGGCTCGTGGAAGTCGCCCGTGACGTCGGATCTGATCGTCGCCGGCACGGTCGGGCTCGGCGAGATCGCCCTCGACGGCCAGGACATCTACTGGGTGGAGATGCGGCCGACCGAGGGGGGCAGGAGCGTCGTCGTCCGGCGCACGCCCGACGGCCGGACCGCGGACGTCACCCCTCCCGGGTTCAACGCCCGCACCCGCGTCCACGAGTACGGCGGGGGCGCCGTCCTCGCCGCCGGCGGCACGGTCTACTTTTCGAACTTCGGCGACCACCGCCTGTACCGGCAGGCGCCGGGCGCCTCCCCCCAGCCGCTCACGCCCCCCGGCGCGTGGCGGTACGCCGACGGCGTGATCGACCGCCGCCGCGGGCTCATGATCTGGGTGCGCGAGGATCACACGGATTCCACGCGCGAGGCGGTCAACACCCTCGTGGGCGTCGATCTGGCGCACCCCAGCGAAGGCCGGGTGCTGGTCTCCGGCAACGACTTCTACTCCGACCCCCGCCTGAGCCCCGACGGCGCCTCCCTGGCGTGGCTGACCTGGCGCCACCCCAACATGCCCTGGGACGGCACCGAGTGCTGGGTCGCCCCGCTTCGGGACGACGGGACACTCGGCGAGGCGCGGCGGGTCGCGGGCGGCGAGGACGAGTCCATCTTCCAGCCGGCGTGGTCCCCGGACAACGTGTTGCATTTTGTCTCCGACCGGACGGGGTGGTGGAACCTCTACCGGTGGCGGGGCGGGCGGATCGAGCCGCTCGCCGAGCAGGAGGCGGAGTTCGGCGCCCCCCAATGGATGTTCCGGACATCGACCTACGCCTTCGAATCGGCCGGCCGCATCGTCTGCGCCCCCAAAGCCGGCGGGATGCGGCACCTCGGCGTGCTCGACGAGGAGACGCGGCGCCTGGAGATCCTCGAGCCGCCGTACTCGGAGATATCGAGCCCGCAGGCCGGCCCGGGATACGCGGTCATGGTCGCCGGGTCGCCCACCGAGGCTCCCGCGATCGTCCGGGTCGAGCTCAACCGCCGCCGCCGGGACGTGCTCCGCCGCTCCAGCCAGGTCACGATCGATCCGGGGTACCTCTCGATTCCCGAGGCGATCGAGTTCCCGACCGAGGACGGGAACACCGCGCACGGCTTCTTCTACCCGCCGCGCAACCGCGACTTCGCCGCGCCCGCCGGCGAGAAGCCTCCGCTGCTCGTCGTCAGCCACGGCGGACCGACCGGGGCCGCGTCCGCCACCCTCAGCCCGGGCTTCCAGTATTGGACCAGCCGGGGCTTCGCCATTCTCGATGTGAACTACGGCGGAAGCACGGGCTACGGCCGGCGGTACCGCGAGCGCCTCAACGGCCGGTGGGGGATCGTGGGTGTGGACGACTGCGTCAACGGCGCGCGGGACCTCGTGCGCCGCGGCCTCGTGGATGGGGCCCGGCTGGTGATCCGGGGGGGGAGCGCGGGAGGCTATACCACGCTGTGCGCGGTGACGTTCCGGTCCGCCTTCGCGGCGGGCGCGAGCCACTTCGGCATCGGCGATCTGGAGGTCTTCGTGCGGGACACCCACAAGTTCGAATCCCGCTACCTCGACCGGCTGGTCGGCCCTTACCCGCAGATGCGCGACCGCTACCGGGAGCGGTCGCCGATCCATTACGTCGACCGCATCCGCTGCCCGATGCTGCTCTTCCAGGGGCTGGACGACAGGATCGTGCCGCCGAATCAGGCCGAACTGATGGTCGCCGCCCTGCGCCGCAACGGGCTCCCCGTCGCCTACATCGCGTTTGAAGGAGAGCAGCACGGATTTCGCAAAGCGGAGAATATCAAGCGGACGCTCGACGCGGAGCTCTATTTCTACTCGCGGGTCTTTCGCTTCCCCTCGGCGGATCCGGTCGATCCGGTGCCCATCGAGAACCTCTAGGCCTCGGGTATTCACCTGCCCCCCCGCCCGTCAGGTGATCGCGCAGGACCCTCCTTTGGAAGGATTGCGTTTCGCGAGCGCCGTCGCGCACGATAATTGGAGGTGGATCCAGACTTCGAGGAGGGAGAGGCTGATGCGGAATCGTTGCCCGGCGTGGATTCCGATGCTGGGTGTCCTGGGACTCCTTTGGGTGGCGCTCCCGGCCCCTGCGAACGGCGCACCCATATTCTTTGAGGGGACCCCGTGCTTTGTCGTCTCGGACAACTCGACCTGTCCGACTCCCAGATTCGGAACGATCATCAACTTCGATGACCTTGCCACGAATATCCCGCTTCTGCCGGCCCAGTATGCGGCGCTGGGCGTCGTCTCGATCACGAATACCGGCCTGCCGCTCGGGACGGTTCCGGGAAGCATGAGCCAGTTCAACGCCGTGGGGACGGGGCCCGATGACGTTTGGGCCATGAACGCGATTATCCGTCTGGCGGGCGTCACCGACAGGATCGGGATCGGGATCGGGGACAGGTTCGGATCGCCGGCGAGCAATTTCATCGATGCGTACGACGTGCATGGGAATCTGATCGCGACCCATGCGCAGGCGCCCGATCTGGTCATCGGCGGATTCACGATCCCCAATAACTATTCGGGCTTCATCGACAGTTCCTACGAGATCGCGGCCCTCGGGGTCCGCTGCGAGTTTTGCCAGATCGATGACCTGCAGTTCGATCCGGTCCCCGAACCCTCGAGCCTGCTGCTGCTCAGCGCAGGGCTGCCGCTGGCGCTGGTGTGGCGGCGCGGCCGGCGCGC
>VBAN01000313.1 GCA_005882445.1 Candidatus Segetimicrobium genomatis
CGGCCGGGCTGTAGGCCGGGACCTCCTGCTCGTCGTCCGCCTCTCCGCGGTCATCCCACTCCGCCACCGCGACGTCGCGGCCTCGCTCCTCCCCCGCCTCGCCCGCGGGTCCGGCCGGGCCTTCGGCCGCGTCGTCCTGGGACGCGGGCGCGCCTTCCATCGGCGGCCCCTGCCAGAAGCGCGCGAACTCCTCATCGAACACGGGGAGGTCCTCCGCGTGGGAGCAGAACACCGCGCGGAGCGAGAACCGGACGAGATCGCGGTCGGCGAGATCCACTGCGGTCAGCGCCCGCAGGGCGTCGCTGATCTCCAACGGGCCCACCAGGAGCCCCCGGCGCCGGAGGCGGCGGCCGAAGAGCGTGACATTCCCGGCCAGGTCGCCCCGTCGCGGGATCGCAGCCCCGGGCCGGCCGGCGCCGGCCGGGCCTACGGCCTGAGCCCGAGCATCCGGCTCAGCGGCCCTTGGGGAGTTGGGCGGCCAGTTGGGCGATCCGATCGGAATTCCATCCATCGCCGCTCTGCCCGATCGCATCGATGCGCTCGAGGATGGGGCCAAGGTAGCGCGCGCGCACGCGGGTCAGATCCTCCTGGTCCTTGCAGAGGCACCCCAGCGTCTCCTCGACGGCGCCGGGATCGAGGTGGTCCCGGTGGAGCGCCAGCAGCGCCGCGCTCCAGTCGAGCGTCTCCGCGATGCCGGGGACCTTGTCGAGGTTGACGCGGCGCACCAGCTGCATGAACGCGCCGATCTGCCGGGCCAGCCGGTCGTTGATCTCCGGCACCTTGCGGTGAATGATGGCCAGTTACTTTTCGAAGGTGGGGTAGTCGATCCACAGGTATAGACACCGGCGCCGCAGCGCGTCGCTGAGGTCCCGGGTGCGGTTGCTCGTGAGGACGACGTACGGGAGGTGCCGCGCCCGGATGGTGCCGATCTCCGGGATGCTGACCTGAAAGTCCGAGAGCACCTCCAGCAGGAACGCCTCGAACTCCTCGTCGGCCCGGTCGACCTCGTCGATCAGGAGCACGGGGGAGCGGTCGGCCGTGATCGCCTGCAGCAGGGGGCGCTTGAGCATGAACGCCTCGCTGAAGATGAGGTCCTCCTTCTCCTCCACGGAGCGGCCCGTCGTCTCCTCGAGCTTGATGCGGAGCATCTGCCGCTGGTAGTTCCACTCGTAGAGCGCGGTGTGGACGTCCAGCCCTTCATAGCACTGCAGGCGGATGAGATCGGTGGCGACGGCGCGGGCCATCACCTTCGCGATCTCGGTCTTCCCGACGCCGGCGGCGCCTTCGATCAGCAGCGGCTTGTGCAGCACCACGCTCAAATGAATCGACAGCGCCACATCGCGATCGGCGATGTAGCCCTGCTGCTGCAGGGTCTCCATGATTTCCGGGATGCCGCCGAACGCCTGCGGCGGATGCGAGCCTGATCCCATCGGGGTACTCACTCCTCTTCTATATGAAGAACCGCGTCGGGGACGCCCCTGATTCCCGCCGCACCAAGGACGTCCGCTCAACCGACTCATTCTAGCACACCCGCGCGGCTCCGGGGCGCCGGACGCGGCGGCGCGCCGGACCATCGCGGAACACCGGCAGCCGGCGGACTCCGAGCCGCAACGCCTCCGCGAGGGCCGCCGGCGGCCGCCCCCGCGCCAGGCGGCGCTTCGCGGAGTGCGGCAGGCGCTTCAGCAGTCGTTCCAGCACCAGGGCCGACCGCTTCGTCGGACACCAGAAGACGGCCGCGTAGGTATGGGGGCCGCGCCCGCGCGTGTACCGCGAGGCCCGACCCCGGCGGTGCGCGGCGAGGCGCCGGCCCGGATGGACCGTATAGCCCGCGTAGTACGTCCCGTCGCCGCACCGCAGCAGGTAGGCGTAGTGCCGCCGCGCCGGAGGCATCATCTGGAATGATTCGCGCGCCGCGACAGCACTCCCCCGACCGGTCCGTCCGAGGATAGGAGTTGACCTGCGCTCCATCGAAGGAGCCTCCCTCTATGAGCACACGCTACACGGGCGCGCGCATCACCCGCAACGAGGATCCGGCGCTGCTGTGCGGCCGGGGCCTGTTCGTCGATGACATCCACCTCCCGCGCCTGGCGCACGCGGCGGTGCTCCGCAGCCCGCACGCCCACGCCCGCATGGTCCGGATCGATCCGCGCCGCGCGCGGGCCGCCCCAGCCGTGCTGGCGGTGCTGACGCACGCCGACCTGGGCGCCCTCGGCGGCCCGCTCCCCCGGCTCATCCCCCACCCGGCGCTGGTCCATCACAAGACCCAGCAGGCCCTGGCGTCCACCACCGTCCGGTATGTGGGGGAAGCGGTGGCGCTGATCGTCGCCGAGAGCCGGTACGCGGCCGAGGACGCGCTCGATCTCGTGGACGTCGAGTACGCGCCCCTCCCCGCCGCGGTGCGCCTCGAGGACGCGGTCGCACCGTCCGCGCCGCTGGTGCACGAAGACGCCGGGACCAACGTCTGCGCGCGGTACACGCAGCGGGTCGGGGACGTCGAGCGCGCCTTCGCCGGCGCCCCGCGCCGCTTCCGGGACCGGCTGGTGATGGACCGCGGGACGGCGTCGCCCCTGGAGGCCCGCGGGATCGTCGCCGCGTGGGATCCGCGCGCCCGCCTGCTCGAGATCTGGGACAGCACGCAGGCCCCCATCCCGATCCGCAACGGGCTCGCGGCGATGTTCGGGCTGCCGCAGACCAATGTCCGGGTCGTCGCCCCCGACGTGGGGGGCGGATTCGGGCCCAAGGTGATGATGTTTTATCCCGAGGAGATCCTGGTGCCGCTGGCCGCGCAGCGGCTCGGGCGTCCGGTGAAGTGGATCGAAGACCGACGCGAGCACTTCGTGGCCACCAACCAGGAACGGGAGCAGATCCACGATGCGGAGATCGCCCTCGACGAGACGGGACGGATCCTCGGCGTTCGCACCGTCTTCCTGTATGACGCCGGCGCCTATTGCCCCTACGGGCTGATCGTCCCGATCGTCGCCGGCGCCACCCTTCCCGGCCCGTACCGTGTTCCGAATTACCACTGCGAGTTCACCGCGGTCTTCACCAACAAGACGCCCGTGAGCCCGTACCGGGGCGCCGGCCGGCCGCACGGGGTCTTC
>VBAN01000314.1 GCA_005882445.1 Candidatus Segetimicrobium genomatis
CCATTCCGGATGGACGGGAAGACTCCCGCAGGCAACGGCGCATGGGAAGATCGACGCCGCCCCGGGAGGGTCGGGAGTGTCTGGGCGGGTCTGAGGAGGCGGAGACACAGTGCCAGTCCGGGTCATGCTGGTCGACGATCATGAGATCGTCGCCGCAGGATTGAGGGTGATCCTGCAGGCCGAGCACGATATTTCCGTAGTCGGCAAGGCAAGCGGCGTCAAGGAAGCCGTCCGGCGGGCGACCGAGCTCAAGCCCGATGTCGTCCTGATGGACGTGAAGCTGTCGGACGGCAGCGGGATCGACGCGACCAAGCAGATCAAAGAGGCCTGCCCTGAGACTCAGGTGCTCATGCTGACCGTCTATGACGATCAGGAAACGGTCCTCAAGGCCGTCCAGGCCGGCGCCATCGGCTACGTCCTGAAGGATATCCCTCCCGAGAACCTCATCCGGGCCATCCGGTCGGTCCACTCGGACCGGACCATGATCAACCCTGTGATCGCCCGCAAACTCGTCGAGCGCCTGGCGGCGACCGAGCGGGACGCGGTGTTGTTCAACTTCCGCCGAGGCCCCGGCCTGACGGAGCGTGAGCTCGACGTCCTGAAGGGCGTGGCGGCCGGGCTGAGCGATAAGGAGATCGCGCTGAAGCTCTTCCTCTCCGAGCCCACCGTGAAAAGCCATCTCCGGTCCGTGTATCAGAAGCTCCGCATCCACAACAGGGCCCAAGCTGCGACGTACGCGGCGAAGAACGGCCTGGGCACATAACCCCCCCTGGGGGGACTCCAAACCAGAGTGGGGCCAACGGCAAGCAGAGGTTGCCCCTCCGGGGCTCGTGACCTTCACTGCCCCACCGTGCTCTGGTACAATAACAGTCGTCCCTTGCGGGGGCTCCATACCGATGTAGGGATAACCGCAAACAGGGGTTGCCCCCTACGGGGGCTCCAAACCGGCACAGGGGGATATTTGTGCGGAGCGACAGCCCGCCCCAGCCACCACCGACCTTTCTGACCCAGCAGGGCCGCGATCAGCTCGAGGCGGAACTGCGGCACCTGCGGTCGACGAAGCGCCGCGAGGTCGCCCTGCGGATCAAGCGGGCCGCGGAGCTCGGCGACCGCTCGGAGAACTCCGAGTATGAAGACGCCAAGAACGAGCAGGCCTTCGTCGAAGGACGCATCCAAGAGCTCGACCTGCTCCTGCGCAACGTCCAGGTGATCGATGAACCGGGCCGGGGCCGGTCGGAAGTGGTCACGATCGGCAACACCGTCCACCTCATCGACACGGCGACGAAGGAGCCCATGGTCTACACCATCGTGGGCCCCGTGGAGGCGAGCCCGTCCGAGGGCCGCATCAGCCATCTGTCACCGGTCGGCGCCGCGCTCTTGGGGCGCGCGGTCGGAGAGACCATCCGCGTCGCCGTCCCTGCCGGGACTCTGGAGCTCCGGGTGAGCCGCATCACCTAACTCCGCCCCGGGATGCCCGCCAACCTCACCCCGCAATACCTTGACGCGGAACGCCGCTTCCGCGAGGCCACCACCCCGGAAGAACAATTGGCCGCCCTGAACGAAATGATGGCCACGATCCCCAAACACAAGGGGACCGAGCACATGCGGGCGGACATCCGGCGGCGGATGGCCAAGGTGCGGACCGAGGCGGCCCGCAAGCGCAGCTCGGGGCGCGGGCCCACCTGGCACCATGTTCCCCGCGAAGGGGCCGGGCAGGAGGTTCTGATCGGCCCCCCCAACGCGGGGAAGTCACGCCTCCTCGCCGCGCTCAGCAACGCCACCCCGGTGGTGGCGCCGTACCCCTTCTCGACGCGCACGCCGTTCCCCGGGATGGTGCCATTCGAGAACGTGCAGATTCAGCTGATCGACCTGCCGCCGATCGCCCCGGAGACGGCGGAGCCGTGGCTGTTCGCGCTGATCCGGCAGGCCGACGGCGCGCTCCTCGTCGCAGACCTCGCCAGCGATGATCTGCTGTCCTCCATGGAGGAGACGCTGACCCTGCTCGAACGCTTCAATGTTAGCCTCGGCGGGGCCGGCGCGCCCTCCGAGGACGGCGGGGGCGCTGAGGGTCGCGGGAGTTCCGGGAGCGCGGGGACTTCCCAGGGCCCGGGGGCGGATGGGCGGCTGGACATCCTCCGCGAGCTCTACGCGAGCCGGTGGCCGATCCTGGCCGTTTCGGCCGAAACCGGGATGAATATCGACGCGCTGCGCCTGGAGATGTTTCGGCTCCTCAACGTCATCCGCGTCTACACGAAGGCCCGGGGACGGCGCGCGGACCTGTCGGTGCCCTTTGTCTTGAAGCGGGGGACGACCGTGCAGGACGCGGCGGCGGTCGTGCATAAGGACTTTGCCGACCGGCTCAAGTACGCGCGCATCTGGGGGACAGGCACGTTTGAGGGCCAGATGGTGCAGCGGGAGCACGTGCTCGAGGACGGCGATATCCTGGAACTGCACGCCTAGCCTCCGAGGAGGCCTGCGACATGGCGCGGGTGGAAGGGACGGTCCTGATCCGGGCGCCGCTCGAGGCGGCGTATGCGCTGGCGAAGCGCGTCGAGGATTTTCCTCGGTTCATGCCCGATCTCGAGCGGCTCACCGT
>VBAN01000315.1 GCA_005882445.1 Candidatus Segetimicrobium genomatis
GTCGCCGCGCTCTTCTCGGACCAGATGGAGCCCGATCTGCTGGTGCGCGCCGGAGTGGAAACCCCGATCGGCATCTTCAACCGGATCCCGGACCCCGTGAACATCAATCGTCGCGGGCTGCTGGACCTCCAGAGCGGGCGGCCGCTCCCGGGCGAACGGCTCATCCGCCTGCCGCCGCCGCAAGAACGCGCGGGCGCCCGCGTGCCCATCCGCTCGCTGGTGAGCGCGATCCTCCGTCCGGGCGGCGATTTCACGCTGTGGTACTTCCCATGGCGGCTCATCCTCGACTTCGGCCTGGCGACGAACCTGGACACGAGCGACTCGTTCGCCAGGCAGTACATCCACCTGACCCAGGTACGCGACACCGCCGTCCCGATCCTGGCCATCGGCGCGGGGCACGGGATCATCCGATCGGCCGGCATGACCGGCTTCTACCGGGACCACATCGCCACACCGCCGGGGAGGGTCACGGTCAAGATCTTTTCCGACTACTCCCACCTCGACGTCGAGGATGCGGATCCGAATCCCGCCGTCCCGCTGATCGTTGACTGGCTCAAGATGGTGCTACACTGATTTCGAAGACGGTTTTGGGAGGGAGGACCGTGATCACCCGGCTCCGACTCATCGCCCGGCTCTGGCTCATCCCCGCGGCGCTGGCGGCCGCTGTCCTCGGCTCAGGCCCCGCCCCAGCCCGCGGAGCATGTTCCGCCCCGCTGTTCGCCTACCGGCACGGCGCCGTGTTCTTCTCCGAGCGAGGACGGGTCGAGCGCGTGCGGGTTGAACTCGCCGACACCGACGATCGCATGGAGATCGGGCTGATGTGCCGGACCGCGCTGGCTCCGGATGCCGGGATGCTCTTTCTCTTTTCCGCGTCCACCAGCACGCCGTTCTGGATGAAGAACACCCTCATCCCGCTCTCGATCGCCTTCATCGATTCGAACTGGCGCATCGTCAAGATCATGGAGATGCCCACAGCGCCAGACCCGGCGCTGGGTCCGTTCGCCACCTACGGGCCGGAGAAGCCCTACCGCTACGCGCTCGAGGTCAACGCCGGATACTTCACGAGGCACGCGCTCGACGACGGCGCCGAGGTCCGGTTTGAACCCCAGGAAGGCGGGCGGTCCCACCCCCCCTTATCGCTCCAGTAGTGGCATTTTGAAGCCTGTCGCTCCAACCTGCAACGATCTAGACCCAATATGCCCAGATTTTGGGTCTCCTACTCTCGATCTCTCATTAACGCGCAGCCGGGCGTTTAGAATCTCACCCTCATGGGGATCCCCCTACGAGCTCCCCTCCTCGAGATGCCAAGAGTGCACCCCCGCGTGAACTTCCCCCTCGCATATCGGGAAGAAAGCCATTACATTAAAGAAGTCATTCCGACGTCAAAAGGAGCGTTTGGATGAGCGAATCGGGCATCACCCTCCCAGCGTTCGGCGGGCTCGAGTCCACGCTGCTCTGGCTCGTGTTCGCCGCCGCCGTCTGCGCGCTCGCCTACGGATGGTGGCTCATTCGCCGCGTGCTCCGCCAGAGCCCGGGACCGGCGGCGATGCAGGAGGTCGCCGCGGCGATCCAGGAGGGCGCCCAAGCCTACCTGGGCCGCCAGTTCCTCACCATGTCGCTCTTCATCCTGGTGATCACGGTTGCGCTCTATGCCCTCTACCGCCCGATCTACTCGAATCCGGGCCTCGCCATCGGCGTGGCCCTGGCCTTCCTGTTCGGGTGCCTGGCCAGTTTCGGCGCCGGGTACGTCGGCATGACCCTCGCCGTCCGAGGGAACGTCCGCACGGCCTTCGCGGCGACCCGCAGCTTCAAGGAAGCGCTGGAAACGGCTTTCCAGGCCGGGACCGTTTCCGGGATGTTCGTGGTGGGCCTGGGACTTCTGGGCGCCACGGCGATCTTCGTGCTCTTCCGCGGAGACGCATTCCGGGTCCTGATCGGCTTCGGGTTCGGAGGGTCTCTCGTTGCCTCGTTCATGCGGATCGGCGGCGGCATCTACACCAAGGTGGCCGACGTCGGGGCCGACCTCGTGGGCAAGGTCGAGGTGGGGATCCCCGAGGACGACCCCCGGAACGCGGCGACGATCGCCGACAACGTCGGCGACAACGTCGGGGACTGCGCGGGGATGGCCGCGGACGTCTTCGAGTCGTTTGAGGTCACGCTCGTGGCGGCGATCATCCTGGGCGCCGGCACGCTGCTCGACCCGCAGTTCCACGTCCTCTACGGCAGCCACGCCTCGGCGTTCGCGCTGAAACTGATCCTCTTCCCCCTGCTGGTCCAGGGGATCGGCGTGTTCGCCTCGATCCTCGGCACCCGGTTCGTCCGGGCCAAGGGTGAGGAGATCGGCGATCCGATGCGGCCCATCAACACGGGATTGTGGATCTCCTCCGGCGCGGCCGTCGTCGGGTTTGTCGCCGTCAACGCGGTGTACCTGACCAATCCCACCACCGGCGCGCCGGACTGGCGGTTCTCGCTCGCGACCTTCACCGGCCTGCTGCTGGCGCTGGTCATCAAGTGGCTCACGGACCAGTTCACGAACCCGAACCTCCGGCCCGTGACCGAGATGGCGTACTCGACGAAGACCGGGCCGGCGACGTTCCTGCTGTCGGGCCTGGGGTTTGGCCTGGAGTCGTCCGTCTGGGCGGTCCTCGCCATCGCGGCCACCATCCTGGCGTCGTTCACGATCTTCCAAGGCGATCTCGCGCTCGCGGGGTACGGGGTCGCGCTGGCCGGACTCGGGCTGTTGAGCGTCACCGGATACATCCTGGCGATGGACACGTTCGGGCCGATCGTCGACAACGCGAACGGCATCGTGGAGATGTCCGCCGCTGCGCTGCAGCCGCGGAGCGCCAGGGAGATGGCGACCCGGGTGGTCGCGCAGCTGGACCAGGCGGGCAACACCACCAAGGCGCTGACGAAGGGGTTCGCCATCGCCTCGGTCGAGAGCCTGCGGCAGGCGCTGGCGGCCGGAGGGGCCGTGGCGCTCGACCGCGTCGGGATCCAGGTGAACCTGCCCCTCATCTTCATCGGCCTCCTCATCGGCGGGGCGGTCCCCTTCCTCGTCTCGGCGTTCCTGATCCGAGCGGTGGGCCGGTCCGCGTTCGAGGTCGTCGAAGAGGTCCGCCGGCAATTCCGCGAGATCCCTGGGATCATGGAAGGAACGGCGAAGCCCGAGTACGACCGCACGGTCGATATCGTGACGCGGGCGGCCCAGCGCGAGCTGCTCTCCCCGGCCGTCATCGCCCTCGCCGCGCCCATCCTGGTGGGGTTCGGCCTGGGGGTCGCGCCCCTCGGCGGGTTCCTCGCCGGCGCGATCCTCACCGGACAGCTGCTCGCGGTGTTCATGGCGAACACCGGCGGAGCGTGGGACAACGCGAAGAAGAAGATCGAGGATGGGTTCCTGGGCGGGAAGGGGACCGAGTACCACAAGGCCGGAGTCATCGGCGACACGGTCGGCGATCCGCTCAAAGACACCGCGGGCCCGGCCCTCAACCCGCTGATCAAGGTAATGAACCTCACGAGCCTCCTCGTGGCGCCGGTGGCGATCTCCCCGCTCACCCCGGGCCTCCGCGGCGCGATCGTCGTGGTGGGGCTGGGACTCGTCGCGGCCGCCGTCGCCATGAACCGCAGGGGGTCGGTCGCCGCGCGAATGCCCGCCCGGGCGGACGATCCGATGATCACAACCGGAAGGTCGCGGTGAGGACACGGCGGCGCGCCTCCGCGCCACCAGCGTCCCCGGTCCGGACCCCCAGCGCGAAGGAGCAACTGGCCCGGAAGGCCGGTGAGATCTCGGCGCTGCGCGAGATCAGCCGCGCGATCAGCGAAGCGAC
>VBAN01000061.1:0-1821 GCA_005882445.1 Candidatus Segetimicrobium genomatis
CACCAATCACGAAGAAGGCGGGTCGATCACCCCGCGAAACGGGGTTCGCCGGCTGATTGGCCGGGCGCATCCCGACTACGCCGTCACGACGGAGCCGTCGTACGATGATGCAACGGGCCGCCTGTCGGTGGGGATCGGCTGTCAGGGGCGGGCGATCGCGTCCCTGACCGTGCTCGGCCGCAGCGGGCACTCGTCGGACTGGCGTCGGGCGGACAACGCGATCTACCGCGGGGTGGACGTCATCACGCGCATCGCGGCGATCGCCGACGGCCTGCGCCCGGTCGAGGTCGCCCCCGGGGTCACGAGCGTCCCCGCGCTGTCCGTCGTCGCGGCGCACGCGGGGCTGGCGGACAATATCATCCCCGATCGGCTGCGGCTGACCGTGGATCGCCGGCTCTCGGTGGGCGAGGATTACGCGGTCTTCGAAGCGGAGCTGCGCCGGGCCGCCGAAGGGGTGAATCACGAACTCGAGATCAGCCGGCTGTGTCTCCCGACGCTCGCCGACGCGAACGGCCACACGGTGGCCGTGGCTCGGGAGGCGCTCGAGAAAACGCAGGGCGTCGCGCCGGTGCAGTTCTCCCAGGGCCGGCAGGATCTCTCCATCTTCGCGGAGCGGACCCGCGATTTCTGCAACCTGGGGCCGGGATCCATCGGCCAGCCGCACAAGGCCAACGAATCCGCCTCGGTGGCCGGGATGGTCGCCGCGGCGAACGCGCTCCGCGACCTCATCGAGGCGATCTAGCCTCGCCTCAACGGCTCGCCGGGGTCGAGGGCTCCGGGTCGGCCGGGGGCTTGAACCGTTCGAAGGGATTCCGGCAGGACCGGCACAGGTACGTCGCCCGGCACAGGGTCGGCCCGAACAGGCTGTCCACCGCCACGTCGTGCGATCCGCAATAGGGGCAGACCGGCGGCTCGCTGAACCGCTTCCGCGGAACCGCGAGACCGTACGCCGCGAGCTGCTCCCGCCCGCGGGGGCTCATCCGGTCGAGCGTCCACGGCTCCTCGTAGGTGTACTCGACGGTCGCCTCCCGCACGTCGGGAAGGGCGAGCAGGGCCTCCCGCACGCGCGTCCGGATGACGTCCAGGGCCGGACAGCCGGTCCATGTGGGAACGAGCCGCACCGAGACCCGGCCGCCGACCACCCGGACCTCCCGCACGAGCCCGAGGTCGAGGATTCCGATCGGCAGCTCCGGGTCCTCCACCGACCCCAGCACGCCCCAGACCGCCGCTTCGAGCGCCGTCCCGTTCACCAGCGTGCCTCCGGGTCGGAGCGGGCGAGGCGGAGGGGATGACCAACCCGCAGGGCTCGAGCACCTGCCGGATCGCGGCCTCCCAGCGCCGGCGCTGCGCCGCGGGCGAATCTGCGATCCCCGCGGCCACGAGCGTCGCGTCGGCATCGGTCGCTTCGAACAGGCCGAGCGCCTCCGGCCAGGCGGCCTCCAGCGCCGCCTGCACCTTCCGGTGCCCCTCCTCCCTCCCCCGCGCCAGGCGGGTCAGCCAGGCGTCCGCAAACAACGCGTGATAACGTTCCTCGCGGAGGAGGGTCCGCGCCAGGCCCGCCGCGGGTTCTTGCCCGGACGCGCTCAACAGCCGGAGCCGCTCCGCCTCGTACCGCTCGTACAGGACGAGGCGCACGATGCTCCACTCCCAGCCGGCGTTCTCACGCTCCATCAGGGTGGCGTGGCGGTATTCGGCCGGGGCGCGGGCGAACGCCAGGCGGTCGGCGTCGCCGCCGCCGGCGGCCAGTTGCGCATAGAACGCCCGGGCATGACCGATCTCCTCCTGGGCGATGCTGCTCAGGGCGACGTCGCTCTCGATATC
>VBAN01000061.1:2031-9562 GCA_005882445.1 Candidatus Segetimicrobium genomatis
TCCGCGGCGCCCTCGGTCGTCGCGTGGATCTCCCCTGCCCGGACCACCCAGAGGTTCACGCACGGGTCCCGCCGCGTGTAGTTCTCCTTGGCGACGAGGAGCGCCATCTCCGCGTCGGGGGCGTGGACGTCGCCGACGTGGATGTGCGGGTCCCGCGTGCGCGCCTGCAGGAACACGGCCCAGACATCCGGGGGAGCGTCGAGACGCCCCTCCCAGGATTCCCCGCTTCCGGGCGCGCCGGAGGCATCCCCTCCGTGTGCCGCGCCGCCCGCGGGCTCCCGCGTTCCCTCCGGCGGCTCTTCCGCGCTCACGCCGCGGCCCACTGGATCACCGCCTCCCGGATCCATGCGTGCTGCCGGTAGAACCGCTGCCGCAGCGCCAGGCGCTCGGCGCTCTTCGGGCCGCCGTTGCGGCCCACCCGTTTCAGTTCCTCCCAGTCCGGCTCCGTGTACACGTACCCATCCTCGCCGTCCACCCGGCGCAGGCCGGGGTCGGGAACCTCGAGCCCGTACTCGAGGATGATCGGCACGAAGCGCCGCAGGAACTGCTGCCGGAGCTCTTCATTCGACTTGACCTTGATGCGCCAGGCGAGCATTTTCTCCGTGTGCGGCGAGACCCGGTCGGGCATGCCGAAGAAGTGGATGAGGGGGGTCCACCACCGCCGGAGGGCATCCTGGAGCATCGCCCGCTGGCGCGGGGTGCCTTCGGCGAGCGTCCGCCAGACGTCGAGGCCGAGCTGGATGTGAAAATCTTCCTCGTAGCAGATCCGCTTGAGCACGCGCGCGTACGGCGCATACGAGCAGGACCGAAGCGCGCCCTGCGTCTGCATCGCCGCGCCATCCACGAAGACCTGGATGATCGCCACATCCGCCCAGGTTTCCGCGGGGTAATGGAAGACGTTGTGGAAGCGCGCCCGGCCCTCCACCAGCTCCGCGATCATCTCCTCGCGGGTGCGCCCGAGCGTCTCCGCCACGCGGTAGAGCAGCATCCCGTGGCCGATCTCGTCCTGCACCTTCGCGGTGAGCGCCATCTTGCGGGCCAGGGTCGGCGCCCGCGGAATCCACTCGCGTTCGGGCAGCGCCCCCATGATCTCGGAGTTCGCGTGCATCTGGATCAGGCGCTGGGCTTCGAACCGGTATTCCCCAGGGAGCCACTCGCCGGCCTCGATCTGGTCCCCCGCCGCGATGCGCTCGGTGAACCGGGCCAGCAGTTCGGGGTCGTCCTTGGGCTGCGGGCGGGCCTCCATAGTGGGCCTCCCTATATATGACACTTTTCGCCTGAACGTATATTTCCCGTCACATTGATTATGTTCGCCTAAATGGCGCCTGTCAACTGAAATAGGCCAGTAAAATGAGCTGGCCCTCCGCCGGAGGGACCGGAGGGCTATTTGCGCTGCCTGTTCAGATCCGCCCCAAGGCGGTGTCAGTCTCTCGTCAGGCTCAGTCTCCGTACTTCTCCCTGAGGCGCTTAGAGAGGCGAAGCATCAACTGGTTTCGCTCGAACTGGCCCAACCACTCGGCCGTCGCCGCGGTGAGTCGGCGGCCATCTGCCGGTAGGTGGCGAGGGTGCGGTCGCCGTACCGGCCGCATTCGTAGTCGTCTTCGCTCAGGAAAATCACCGCGGGCACGCGCCGGCCGCCGTTCATCATCGCGGCCACCTGCGCGGCCGCCTGCACATCGCGGTCGACGAACCGGACGACGATGCGCGGGTTCTGCTCGGCGATCCGGGCCAGGATCGGGCACTGGTTGACGCAGTCCCCGCACCAGGCACCCGCGATGCACAGCACGTGCATCTCCCGGACGTATCCGCCGAGGAGCTCGCGCTGGTCGCCGGTCAGCGTGACGCTGTCGTACACGGCCTGCCACCGCTTCTGCTGGTCCGGCGTGGCGTGCTTCGCCAAAAAGTCAAGGTAACTCAGCCCCTGCGCAAACACCGGCCCCCACTCCATCCCGGAATCCTCCTCTCACGTTGCTCTCGTATGGCTCAACGCGCCCACTCCTGGGAGAATTTCCCTGCGTGCCCTACGGGACGAGCGTAAGCGACGCGGCGAATGTCGGGCGATACAATCCGAAGTCGCGCCGGTCATACGTAAAGACTGCGGCGATTTGATGTTCCTCGCACAGCGCCAGACAGACCGCATCCACAAGCCCAAGATTGGCGTCGGCGTAGCGACGATCGATCTTCCGCGCAAGTTCCAGGGTTTCCACGGAGAGGGGCAGCAGCTCGAACATTCCGTCAAGCAGATCGTCCCATAGTGCACGAACGGGGCGCATGCCGAGCCGTGCCTCGACGAGTAAGGCGGCTTCCGTGAGCACCGGCACCGGGATCGCCAGGATCTCCTGCCCCTGCGTCTTCTGGAAAAACGCCGCGGCCTCCTTGTGATGGCCATCATTGCGATCAGCCAGCGCGTAGATCGCGCCTGTATCAACCAGGATCACGATGATTGGCGGCGCAGGTAGTCCCGGAGGAGTTCCTCGGTGTGCTCCGAAATGGGCGCCTGGTCCGGCCCCGATGCAATGCCGATGAACCGCGCGCGCCGACGAGGCCGCGCCTCGGAGGTCAGAAGGCGATCGACGGCGTCGCGGATAATCTGGGCGACGGGCTTCCGCCGGCTGCGAGCATAACGGGCCAGTGCCGTCCGTTGTGCCTCGGTGAGGTAGACCATCGTCTTTCTCATCCTTCGCCGATCGTAACGTAACATGACATATATGTCAACACCTCTTCCACGACGCCGAGGAGGGCCCTGCCGCTCCCCCGAATATCCTGGCATGAAGATTTCCTCCATCACGTGCACCCCGCTCGCGGCGACTCCGCCGCGTCCCGTGCAGTTTTCCATCGGTACCTTTTCGACGTTCTACGCCGGGCTCGTGGAAGTGCGCACCGACGACGGCCTCATCGGGCTCGGGGAGTGTATCGTCCGGCGCGCCCCGGAGGTCGTCACCACGATCGTGGATCGCCTCCTGGCGCCCCAACTGATCGGCCGGGATCCCTGGGACGTCGAGGGCCTCTGGGACGAGATGCTCACGCTGCTCCGGCGGTGGGGCCACTCCCGGGGATTCGTGGTCGAGGCGATGAGCGGGATCGACATCGCGCTGTGGGACCTGCTCGCCCGCTCGGTCGGCAAGCCGCTCTACAAGTTTCTCGGCGGCGCGGGGCGGGACCAGGTCCGCTGTTACGTCTCCAAAGTCTACTTCGACGAGATTCCCCGCATGGCCGAGGAGGCGCGGGCGCTCGTGGCGCAGGGCCACTCGGCGATCAAGGTGCAGGTGGGCTGGCCGGCGGCGCGCGGCGGCCACCACGCCGATGTGGAGACGGTGCGGGCGATCCGCGGCGCCGTGGGGCCGCAGGTCGAGATCATGCTGGACGCGAACGGCGCGTACGACGTGGGCACCGCGGTCCGCGTCGGGCGCCAGCTCGAGGAGCTGAACGTGGCCTGGCTCGAGGAGCCGGTGCCGGCCGATGATCTGGACGGGTACGCGCACCTGCGGCGGTCCGTGCGGGTGCCGCTCGCCGCGGGGGAAACGGAGTTCGGGTTATTCGGGTTCCGCGACCTGATCGCGCGCGGGTGCGTGGACGTCCTCCAGCCCGAAGTCGCCCGGATCGGCGGGGTCACCGCCGCCCGCCGGTTGTGGGCGCTGGCGCATGCCCACAACCTGCTCTACGCGCCTCACACGGGGTTCAGCGGGGGCATCGCCCACCTGGCGTCCCTGCACCTCGCCGCGGCGGCCCCGAACTTCTATACCTATGAGTACATGGGGACCTCGTACATTCAAAACCCGCTCCGGGACATCTTCACGGCCCCATTCCCCGCTCCCAAGGAGGGGTTGATCGCCCTCCCCCAGGGGCCGGGCCTGGGTCTCGAGATCGATCCGGGAATGGTCCGGCGCTACGCGGCCCGCTGAGCGCGGGCCGGCCTGCGCTCTCGGGCTACCCGCGTGGCGGCGCGGAGGCACGCCGCCGCGCGCAGTCGTCGCACTCGCAGATGTCCCTCAAGAACTTGAACGCGTAGAGGCCCGTGAGGTGGCCATCCGACCAGGTGAACCTGAGCGCGTAGGCTCCGACCCGGCCGATTTCCTTGGGATGAATGCCTTGGGGGACCTTCGATGGATCCAGCCGCTGTTCGCCGGTCCATTCATCGATGCAGAACGCGCATGGACACCGCTCGCGCAGCGTGCGAAACGCATACCGGCTGCGGTGGCCGTCGTCCCACACGATGGTGAGCGTCCCGGCCGGGTCCTGACTGATCTCGCCTGGGACCGGCATCCGTGGCATCGGCTACCTCGCGTTCGCTCCGAACAGGGGGTCGGGTCTGGGAATCCTGCGACACACCCCGGGCGTTCTCCTGGCGTAACGCCCTTCCGGCGGGTGCGATTCCGGCCGCACGGGAGGGGTGTCATGCGTTGGCATATCGCAGCGCACCCACCGAGGAACAGGCTCACCGCGTGCGCCTGACCATTAACGGCCGCTCCCAGGATGTCGAGGTGCCTCCCCGCTGTACGCTGCTGCACCTCCTCCGCGAGGATCTGCACCTGACCGGCACCAAGGAAGGCTGCGGGATCGGCACCTGCGGGGCCTGCACGGTGCTCGTCGACGGGAAGGCGGTGCTGTCGTGCCTGCTCCTGGCC
Source organism: Candidatus Segetimicrobium genomatis (assembly GCA_005882445.1). Classification (GTDB taxonomy): domain Bacteria; phylum Sysuimicrobiota; class Sysuimicrobiia; order Sysuimicrobiales; family Segetimicrobiaceae; genus Segetimicrobium. The sequence goes on from VBAN01000061.1 coordinate 6,657, forward strand.
GTCCAGGCCGGCGGCCGCTCCGTCGAGACGATCGAAGCCGCGGGAGCCGGGCCGGACCCCCTCCTCGACGCGTTCATCAAGCACGACGCGTTCCAGTGCGGATTCTGCACACCGGGGCAGATCATGGCGCTGCGCGGGCTGTTTCAACGGGATCCGCGGGCGTCCGCGGAGGAGATCAGGCGGGCCGTGGAAGGGAACGTCTGCCGGTGCGGGGCGCATTTGCGGATCCAGGCCGCGGCGCTCGATGTCGCCGCCCCCTCCGGGGGCTCCATACCAGAGTAGAACCAACTGCAAGCAGAGGTTGGAGGCCTAACGATGCCGCGGATCGTCAAGCAAAAGGTCGAGTTCGAGGGGCGGATCGAGGAGCGCGAGGTTGTTCTGGAGGGCGAGGACCTTCCGGTCTGGCCCGCGGATTCGCGGTTCACCATCGTCGGCACGCCGGTGACCCGCGTCGACGGCCGGGAGCGCGTGGGCGGCACCACCCGCTACACGGCCGATCAGTATCCGGCCGGGATGCTGCACGGGGTCATCCTCCGGAGCCCGCACGCGCACGCGCGGATCGCGAGGCTGGATGTCTCGAAGGCCGAGGCCCTCCCCGGGGTGCGCGCCGTGCTCTCCCACCTCAACGCCCCGAAGATCCGATGGTTCAACGGCGTGAGCTGGCTCTTCGATCCCGAGCTGCGGTACGTTGGGGACGAGGTCGCCGCCGTGATCGCCGAGGACGCCGCGGCTGCGCGGGATGCCCTGGATCTCATCGAGGTGGAGTTCGAGGTCCTGCCGCACGTGCTGGACGCCGAGGCGGCGATCCGGCCGGGCGCGGTGCTCGTGCACCCCACGGGGAACATCCTTGGCGGCGCGCCCGAGCGTTACGAGCGCGGGAACGTGGAGCAGGCGCTGGCGCGGGCCGAGGTCACCGTCGCGCTCACCGCCCAGACCCCCGATCAGCTCCACCACAGCATGGAGACGCACGGCTCCGTGGCGGAGTGGTCGGACGACCGCCTCACGCTGTGGGACTCCACGCAGCACATCTTCGGGGTGCGCCGGCAGGTCGCGGTCGCCCTCGGGATCCCCATGGATCGCATCCGGGTCCTCAGCCCGTTCTCGGGCGGAGGCTTTGGGAGCAAGAACGCGGCCGGCAAATACTCGGTGATCGCGGCGCTCACTGCGCGCCAGACGCAGCGGCCGGTGCGCGTGATCTTCTCACGGATCGAGGAGAGCCAGGCGGCCGGCAAGCGGCCCCGCAGCATCCAGAAGATCCGCCTCGGGGCCCGGCGCGACGGGACCCTCACCGCGATCGACTACTGGGGCCTGTCGAACGTCGGGGCGTACCGGGCGTTCCCGTCTCCCCTCAGCGGCCCGCCGAAGGAGTTGTACGCCTGTCCCAACGTCCGGACGGACACGGCGTCCGTCTTCACCCACACCGGTCCGGCGGCGGCGTTCCGCGCGCCGGGGTACGTCGAGGCGACCGTCGCGCTCGAGTGCGCGATGGAGGCGCTGGCGGACCGGCTCGGGCTCGACCCTCTGGAGGTGCGGCTGCGCAACTACGCCGAGGACGATCAGGTCCTGGCGCGTCCGTACTCGAGCAAGTTCCTCCGGGAGGCCTACCGGCTCGGCGCCCGGTCCATCGGATGGGAGCGCCGGACGGCCACGCCCGCGCAGGTCGTGCGCGATGGGACGCGCCGGGGGTTCGGGATGGGCAGTCAGATCTGGGGCGGGTCGGGCTCTCCCCCCGCGTACGCCGAGATCCGGTTCAACGTGGACGGCACGGCGGAGGTCCGGATCGGCACCCAGGACATCGGGACGGGCGCCAAGACGGCGCTCACGCAGATCGCCGCCGAGGTGCTGACGGTCCCGGTCGACCGGGTGCGCCTGGCCCTTGGAGATACCGACTTCCCCTACAGTCCGCTGTCCGCCGGCAGTCAGACGATCGCGTCCTGCGGCCCCGCCGTCCGCATGGCCGCGGAGGAAGCGCGGCGGCACCTCATCGACGCCGCGGCGTCCGTGCTCGAGGCCGCCCCGGAGGACATCAAACTTTACCGTCACGGGGCGGGGGTTCCGCGGCGCGAACCCGAACGACGTCACGATCCGGACCTGGGGAGCGCAGTTCGCCGAGGTCGAGGTGGATACCGAGACCGGGTCGGTGACGGTGCTCAAAGTGGCGGCTGCCCACGACGTCGGCCGGGTCATCAACCCGCTGCAGTACGCGAGCCAGATTCACGGCGGGGTCATCCAGGGGCTGGGGCTGGCGTTGACCGAAGACCACGTCACGGATCCCGAGACCGGAAACGTGCTCGACCTGGGGTTTGACGCCTACGCCGTGCCGCGTCTGCCGATGATCCCCGAGATCGACGCGCTGGCGGTCGGCATCCCCGATCCGATCGCGAACAACCTGGGGGTGAAGGGGGTCGGCGAACCGCCGATCATTCCGACCCCGGCGGCGATCGCGAACGCCGTCGCCAACGCGATCGGGGTCCGGATCACCGACCTGCCCATCACCCCGATGAAGGTGCTGCGCGCGCTCGGCCGGATCGAGTAAGTGACGGTCGCGCGACGGACGCGGCGACATTGCCGCCGCAGGGAGGACGCCCGACGCAGCAGGTCGTGATCGTGGGGGGTGGGGTGGTCGGCAGTTCGATCGCCTACTTTCTGGCGAGCCACCCGCGGTTCTCCGGACGGGTCACCGTGGTCGAACGCGATCCGACCTACCGCAGAGCGTCGTCTGCGCTCTCGGCGAGCGCGATCCGCCAGCAGTTCTCGACCGCCGTCAACATCGAGATCTCCCGCTTCGGCGTCGGCTTTCTGCGCAATCTTGGCGCGCACCTGGCGGTCGATGACGACCGGCCGGACGTCGGCCTCATCGAACCCGGGTACCTGTTCCTGGCGACCCAGGCCGGACTGCCGGTGCT
>VBAN01000316.1 GCA_005882445.1 Candidatus Segetimicrobium genomatis
AGCCCCTCGGGGTGGCTTGGGCGCCTCCGCGCCGGGCTGGCCAGGACCCGCCAGTCGCTCACCGCCCGGGTCGATGACCTGCTCGGCCGGGGCGTCGACGAACGCTTCTACGAGGAGCTGGAAGAAACGCTGGTGCAGGCGGACCTCGGCGTCCGCACGGCCACCGCCGTCATCGCCCGGCTCCGGGCGCGGGTGCGTAGCGGTGCCGTCACCCCGGACGCCCTCCGGCTGGAACTGAGAGAGATCGTGACCGCGGCGTTGGGCCAGCCGGCGGCGCTCGTTCTCGCACCCCCTCCGGCGGCGGTGATCCTTCTCGGGACGAACGGCAGCGGGAAGACGACCACGGCCGGCAAGCTGGCCGCGCGCCTCCGGGGAGAAGGAAGGAAGGTGCTGCTCGCGGCCGCGGACACGTTCCGCGCGGCCGCCATCGATCAGCTGGGGATCTGGGCCGCGCGCGCGGGCGTGGAGGTGATCCATCACCAGGCCGGCGCGGATCCCGCCGCGGTCGTCTACGATGCGGCCCAGGCCGTCCGGGCCCGGCACATCGACGTGCTGATTGTGGATACCGCGGGCCGGCTGCACACGAAAGCCAATCTCATGACGGAACTGACGAAGCTCGACCGCGTCCTGCGCCGCGAACTGCCCGCCGCTCCCGTGGAGGTCCTCCTCGTGCTCGATGCCAACACCGGGCAGAACGGCATTGCGCAGGCCCGGCAGTTCAAGGCCGCGCTTCCGGTCACCGGGATCGTCCTCACCAAACTGGACGGCACCGCCCGCGGGGGGGTGGTGGTGGCGATCGCCGAGGAGCTCGGGCTCCCGGTGAAGCTCATCGGATTTGGCGAAGGCCCGGACGATCTCCAACCGTTTGACCCCCGGGCGTTTGCCGAGGCGCTGTTCACCCCCGACGCCCGCCCGGCATGACCGCCATCCCGTCCCTGTGGTAGTATGTTAAGGGCGATGCCTTTACAGCGTACCTTCAGCCGCCGGCTGCCGCGGGCCCTCGATGGGCGGATGGCGGTCGTGCGCCTCTTCGACGCCTACGCCGCGCTCCTCACCGAACGCCAGCGTGTGATGGTGCGCATGTACTACCACGACGACCTTTCGCTGGGCGAGATCGCCTCCCGGTTCGACGTGACCCGCCAGGCGGTGTTCGACAGCCTGCGGCGATCGGTGAACGAGCTGTGGTCGATCGAGGATCGCCTCGGCCTGCTGGCCGCGCGCGACCGGCAAACGCGGGTGCGCGAGGCGCTGGTGGCGCGACTCGCGGACGTAGAGGAGCGCCTTGCCGGTCTCGCGGCCCGGCGCGGCGCGGACCTCGGGGGATTGCGGAGCGCCCTGCGCGCGCTGCGCGACGTGCTGTGACCGTGACGGCATCGCAGTACTTCACGCCCGCCCCGCCGTCGGCGCCGCGGCTCCGCATCATCGAGTTCCGCGACGGCGACCGAGTGTTCAGGTTCCGGACGGCGGCCGGCGTGTTCGCCCGCGCGGCGGTTGATCCGGGGAGCCGCCTTCTGCTGGAGGCGGTGGCCCGGCGGGACCGCGGCGAGCGCGTCCTCGATCTGGGGTGCGGGTACGGGGTGCTCGGGATTGTGGCTGCGGCGCGCGCCCCCGGCGCCCGTGTGATGCTCGTGGACGTCAACCCGCGCGCGGCCGCGCTGGCCGCGGAGAATGTCCGGCTCAACGCGGTGACCAATGCCGAGGTGCGGTGCGGGGATGGGTGTGCCCCTGTGGCCGACCGGCGATTCGACCTGGTGCTGTTCAATCCTCCGATCCGGGCGGGACGAAGCGTGGTGGTGAGGCTGATGACCGAGGCGCACGCCTGCCTCGTGCCCGGAGGGCGACTCTACATGGTCGTCCGGACCAGGCAGGGGGCGCGGACGCTCGCCCGGCTCCTGGGCGACATCTTCGCGCGGGTGACCGAGGTCGAGCGAGGAAGCGGATTCCGGGTGTACGAGGCGCGCGATGTTTGAGCAGCTCCAGAGCCGGCTCGGCGAGATCTTCACACGCCTGCGGGGGCGGGGAACGCTCTCGCCCGACGACGTCGACGCGGCGTTGCGCGAGGTCCGGCTCGCCCTCCTCGAGGCCGACGTCAACTTCAAAGTGGCGCGCGACCTCGTCGCCCGAGTGCGCGAGGCCGCGGTCGGGCAGGAAATCTGGAAGAGTCTCACCCCCGGCCAGCAGGTCGTGCAGATCGTGTTCGCCGAACTGACCCGGATCCTCGGCGCGACGCACCGTCCCTTACAACTGGCCCCGATGCCGCCGACCGTGATCCTGCTGGTAGGGCTGCACGGCACCGGGAAGACGACGACCGCGGGAAAGCTGGCGCTCCACCTCAAGAAGCAGGGCCGGACCCCGCTCCTGGCCGCCGCCGATGTCTACCGGCCGGCCGCGGTGGCCCAGCTCCAGGTCGTCGGACAGACCGCCGGTGTCCCGGTCTTCGCGCTCGACGGCGCGGCCGATCCTGTGGAGGTGGCGCGCGCGGCGCTGGACCAGGCGCGCCGGACCGCCGACGTGCTGATCATCGACAGCGCCGGACGGCTGCACATCGACACCGAGATGCTCACCGAGCTGACGAACATCCGGGAGGCGACCTCGCCGCACAACACCCTGCTGGTCCTCGATGCCATGGCCGGGCAGGATGCGGTGCGGATGGCCGAAGGCTTCCGCGGCACGGTCCCCATCGACGGGCTCATCTTGACGAAACTCGACGGGGATGCCCGCGGCGGGGCCGCGCTGTCGGTCGTCGCCGCGCTCGACCGGCCGGTCCTGTTTGCCGGCACGGGTGAGCGGCTGGAAGCGCTGGAGCCGTTTCACCCCGATCGGATCGCCTCCCGCATCCTGGGGATGGGGGACGTGCTCACCCTTGTCGAGCGGGCCCAGGAGCAGGTTTCGGCGGAGCAGGCCCGCGAGATGGAACGCCGGCTCAGGCGCGCCGAGATCACGCTCGAGGACTTCACCAGGCAGCTCAGGCAGATTCGGGCGATGGGCCCCTTGGACCAGCTGCTGGGGATGATCCCGGGCCTCGGCCCGCGCATGCGCGGAATGTCCGTCGACGAACGGGCCCTCGGACGCATCGAGGCGATGGTCAACTCCATGACCCCGGACGAGCGGCGGCATCCTCAGGTCATCGACGGGAGCCGCCGGCGCCGGATTGCCCGGGGGAGCGGGACGTCGATCCCTGAGGTGAACCGGTTCCTCCGCCAGTTCGAGGATGTCAAAAAGATGCTGCGGCAGATGGAGTCGCAGGGCCGTCGCAGAGGGAAGCTTCCCATGCCGTTTCCTCCCCGATGAGGCGAACGTTTGGGTCGCCGGGGAGGGGGACCATGCATCATACTCTTCAGAGGAGGGAGTGCGCATGAGCGTCAAGATCCGGTTGATGCGTCGGGGCGCCAAGGGCCAGCCGTTCTACCGGCTGGTCATCGCGGACGCCCGAAGCCCCCGCAGCGGCAAGTATATTGAAGCGGTGGGGTTCTACAATCCTCGGACCGAGCCTTCAACGATGAAGGTGAACGAGGAAAAGGTCATCGCCTGGCTCCGCAAGGGAGCGCGGCCTTCCGATGCGGCGAGGGTGATTCTGGAAAAGACCGGGGTGCTCCAGCGGTGGGAGGAGACCCGGGCCAGGGCGGCGCGGTGAAAGACTTCGTCGAGCTGGTCGCGCGGTCCCTGGTGGATCATCCCGAGGGGGTGGAGGTCCGAGAGGTGGTCGGCCCCCATGCCACGGCCGTCGAGCTCCGCGTCCTCCCCGACGATCTGGGCAAGGTGATCGGCCGCGGCGGCAGGGTGATCAAGGCGATCCGGACCCTCGCCCGGGCTGCCGCGACCCGAGGCGGCAAGCGGGTGACGGTGGAGATCGTCCGGCCGGAGGGCGCCGACCGCCCATCGGAGAGCCGGGATTCAGGAGGTGAGCCATGACATCGATTACCGTGCAGCGGCCGGTGGTGATCAAGGCCATTGTCACCGAGGCGTTCAAGCGCCTCTACATCGCGGATATCGAAGACGCGATCAAACGCGTGGACGCGATCATGCAGCAAATCGACGTCCAGGCCCGCCGCTTCGAGTTGGAGCGGCAGGTCACCCCCCAAACCCGCGCCGTCCGGCAGCAGCTCGATCTGGAGCGCAGCCGGCAGGAAGCCACGCGCATGGAGCTGCAGGCCCGCCTGCGCGAAGCCCAGGACCTCGAGCTCAACTCGGAATATACCCAGGGCACGATCGAGGGGACGGTCAGCGTCTCCGTGGGGGACAACCTCTTCGACAAGATCTCCCGGACCGAGATCCTTGTCAAGGACGGGATCATCCTCGAAATCCGGGAGGCCTCCGCCTCGCTCCTCATCACGCCCAGCGGCGGGTAGCGGCCGGTGGCGGCGCCGGCGGGGCACCGCCGGAAACGCGTGGCCGGGGCCCAGCGCCCCCGGGGCTCCGGAGCCTCCGAGGATCGCATCGTCATCGCCGAGGTGGTGGGCGCCCACGGCGTGCGGGGAGCCGTGCGGGTGGCGCCGGTGACCGATTTCCCGGACCGTCTGCTCGGCCTCGCCGAAGTCGTGTTGGTGTCTGGTGGCGCGGCGCGGCCGGTGCGGGTGGAGCGGTCCAGCCGGTCGGGGCGGGTCGTGCTCATGAAATTTCAGGGAACCGGGACGCGCGGGGCGGCGGAGGCTCTGCGCGGAGCCACGGTCGAAATTCCGTCGCGCGACGCGGTCCCGCTGCCGCCCGGTCAGTTCTACACCTTCCAGGTGATCGGCCTGGAGGTTCGGACCCCGGAGGGAAAGGCGATCGGGCGGGTGGTCGACATCCTCCGCACCGGGAGCAACGACGTCTACGTGGTGCGCCCTCCGGAGGGAGGCGAGATCCTGCTGCCCGCCGTCGACAGCGTTGTCCAGCGGATCGACATCGGCGCGGGTGAGCTCGTGGCGCGGCTGCCCGAGTGGACCCCGTGAGGATCGACGTCGTCACGATCTTCCCGGAGGTGTTTCCGGGGCCGCTCGGTGTCGGCGTCCTCGGGCGGGCGCGGGAGCGAGGCATCCTCGACCTCAGGGTGTGGGATCTGCGGGACTTCACGGCGGACCGGCACCGCAGCGTGGACGACATTCCCTACGGAGGCGGGGCGGGGATGGTGATGAAGCCTGAGCCGTTCGTCCTCGCCGTGGAGGCGATTCGGGCGTCTCACCCCGGCGAGCCGCCGGCGATCCTCCTGACCAGTCCGCAGGGCCGGCTCCTCACGCAGGCGCGGGCCCGGGTGTTCGCCGCCCGGCCCCATCTGGTCGTGCTGTGCGGCCGGTACGAAGGGGTCGACGAGCGGGTCGCCGAGCTGTTGGGGGCGGAAGAGATCAGCATCGGCGACTACGTGCTGCCTGGGGGCGAGGTCGCGGCGATGGTGCTGATCGAGGCCGTGGGCCGTCTCCTTCCGGGGGCCGTGGGAGACGCGGAGTCCGTCGCCTGCGACTCGTTCTCCGGGGACCTCCTGGACTACCCGCAGTACACGCGGCCCGCGGAGTTTCGCGGGCGGGCGGTGCCCGAGGTCCTCCTCAGCGGCCACCACGAGGCGATTCGC
>VBAN01000317.1 GCA_005882445.1 Candidatus Segetimicrobium genomatis
CCGAACGAGTCGAGGGAGGAGCGACAATGCGGAGATGGCGGGTGCATGCGGTGGTGCTCGCAGGAGCGCTGGTGGTGGGTCTGGCGCTCCCGGCGCTGGCTCAGGTGGTCATACGGCCGCCGCCCATGAGCCCGTACCCATTCGGCCCGCACATGTTCGGCGCGCGCGGGTGGGGGCCGCACCCCTGGGTGATGGGGCCGTTTCTGCTGCTGCGGGCCCTGCTGGGGATCGGCCTGGTGGTGCTGATCTGGCGGGTGTTGCTGACCCGGTCCCTGTGGCATCGCTCCGACCGCGCGACGCGAATCCTGAGAGAGCGATATGCTCGGGGCGCCATCGATGAGGACGAATACCGCAAGCGCCTCAGGACGCTCGCCTGACGCCGATGCCGCGGATCCTGGTCGTCGACGACGAGCCCGAGATTGTCGATCTGCTGCGGTCCTACCTGCAGCGGGATGGGTTCGACGTGGACCAGGCGGCCGACGGGGAAGCCGCTTTGGCCGTCTTCGGGCGGCTGCAGCCGGATCTCGTCATTCTGGACCTGATGCTGCCGAAACTCGACGGCCGCGAGGTCTGCCGGCGCATTCGCGAAACGGCGCGGACCCCGATCATCATGCTGACCGCCCGCGACGAAGAGAGCGATAAGCTCATCGGGTTGGAGCTCGGCGCCGATGACTACATCACCAAGCCCTTCAGCCCCCGCGAGGTCCTCGCGCGCGTGCGGGCGGTGCTGCGGCGCGGCAGCCGCGAGATGCCCGAGATGGGGCGCGCCGGCGACCTGGTGATCGACCTCCGAGCCCATGAGGTGAGCCTGCAGGGGCGGCGCGTGGATCTGACCCCGACGGAGTTCCGGCTGCTGGAGATTCTGGCGGGCCATCCCAATCAGGTCTTCACCCGCATGCAGCTCATCGACCGGGTCCAGGGCCATGCGTTCGAGGGGTACGAGCGCACCGTGGACGCGCACATCAAGAATCTGCGGGGCAAGGTGGAACCAAACGCGAAGACGCCGCGCTACATCCTGACGGTGTACGGGGTCGGCTACAAATTCTCCATCGCGGACGAGCATCATGCGTAGCGTGCGGAGCAAGCTCAGCGCGGCGTTCATCGGCATCGCGCTGCTGACCACCGTGCTGACCGCGACATTCGCCAGCTATACGGCCCGCACCATCTTCAGGCAGTACGTCGAGCGCAACGAGGAGCGGCTGCGCGGGAGCGTGTCGCCGGCGACGCCGGTGCCCCCGCGTCTCGCTCCCGTAGAACGGCCGCGCCGGGCGCCGTTTGGGCCGCGGGAGCTTCTGTTCGAGAGCCGCTTCCGGAACGCGATCTGGGGAGGCACGCTGGTGGCCTCCGGGGTGGGCGTCCTGGTCGCGCTGTGGCTGGGCAGCCGCATCGTCAGGCCGGTGGTGACCCTGACGCAGGCCACCAGGGTTATCGCCGGGGGCGGGGCTCCACCGCTCGTGCCGGTGGCCGGCCGCGATGAGGTCGCGGAGCTCGGCCACGCGTTCAACCGGATGACCACCCAACTGGCCGCGCAGGAGGAACAGCGCCGCCGCCTGTTTGCCGGGATCGCGCACGAACTGCGGACCCCGCTCTCCGTGATCCAGGGAACCCTGGAAGGGATGCTGGACCATGTCGTCGAGCCCACGCCGCAGCGGATCGCCGGCCTCCACAGCCAGGCCCTGCTGCTCAAGCGGTTGATCACCGACCTGCGGGATCTCTCGCTGGCCCAGGCCGGGCAGCTGCATCTCTCCCGGCGGGCGACCGATGTGGGGGAGGTCGTGCGCGAGACCCTGGAAGCGTTCGCGCCGCTCGCGGCCGACCGGACGGTCACGCTCCGCCTGGATCAGCCGGCGCCCCTGCCGGCGATCCAGGCCGATCCCGACCGGCTGCGCCAGGTGGTGCAGAACCTGGTCGAGAACGCCCTGCGCTACACCCCGCCCGGCGGGGAGGTCCGGATCGCGCTCCGGGACGGCGATGGCGACGGGATCCACCTGGT
>VBAN01000318.1 GCA_005882445.1 Candidatus Segetimicrobium genomatis
CGGGGACGGGCGAGTCCGGGCCCGGGCGGCCCGGCGGGGCGGAGGAGGCGGTCTTTCGGGCGGACCGCATCCTCTGTCACCTCTGAGCGAGACGCGTGGTCGGAGCTCTGGAGGAGCTCCCCGGAGTGCAGAGCGCGCAGGTGGACCTGGCGACCAAAGAGGTGCACGTGAGATACCGGCGGGGTGAGGTCACGCTCGAGGCGATGCGCGGGGCGACCGACCGGGTGGACCTGCGCCTGCGGGTCCGCCACTGGTTTCACCGATGGCTCACCCGCATTCGGCGAGGTGGCCCGTGACGCGCATCTCCGCCCAAGACGTGGCCGCGCAGCTGGCTCGGGTGCGCCTACAGCGGCCGCTCGTCCACCACATCACCAACCTCGTCACCATGAACGACGTGGCGAACACGACGATCGCGCTCGGCGCCTCCCCTGTGATGGCGCACGCCCGCGAGGAGGTGGAGGAGATGGCGGCGCAGGCCGCCGCGCTCGTCCTGAACATCGGGACGCTGACCGCGGAGGCCGTCGATGCCATGGTGCTGGCCGGCCGCGCGGCCAACGCGCGCGGGGCGCCTGTCATCCTCGATCCGGTGGGCGCGGGGGCGACGAGGTTCCGCTCAGCGCAGAGCCGGCGCATCCTGGCGGAGGTCCGGTGCCGGTGTGTGCGCGGCAACGCGGGCGAGGTTGCCGCCCTCGCCGGGCGGGCCGGGACCGTGCGCGGCGTGGATGCCCTTGGGGCGCCCCGGGAGATCGAGGCCCTGGCCCGCGGGCTGGCGGAGCAGACGGGGGCGGTGGTCGCCGCGACCGGGGTGGAGGACGTGGTGACCGACGGCGTCACGACGGTGCGCATCGCCAACGGCCATCCCCTCCTGGCGCGGATTACGGGGAGCGGGTGCATGGCGACGGCGGCGGTGGCCGCCTTCGCCGCCGTCGAGCCCGACGCGCTCGCGGCGGCCGTCGCCGGCCTTGTCTGCTTCGAAGTGGCCGCCGAGGACGCGGCCGAGCGTGCCTCGGGGCCCGGCACGTTCAGGGCCGCGCTGATAGATGCCCTGGATGCGCTGGACGGCCCGGCCGTCCTGCGTCGGGCCCGGATGACGGTCGAGTGATCCGCGACTGGCGTGTCTACGTCCTCACAGATTCCCGCGCCGCGCGGGGGCGGTCCCATCGCGAGATCGCCGAGGCGGCGATCCGCGGGGGCGCGACCGCCGTGCAGCTCCGGATGAAGGATGAGCCGGCCCGCCGGATCGTGGAGGCGGCGCGGCAGATCGCTCCGCTCTGCCGCGCCGCCGGGGTGACCTTCATCGTCAACGATCGGGCCGACGTGGCGATGATCGCGGGCGCGGACGGCGTCCACGTCGGGCAGGACGACCTTCCGGCGGGCACGGTGCGCGTCCTCGCGGGCAGGGATACGGTGATCGGCGTGTCGGCGGCCACCGCCGGCGAAGCCGTGGCGGCCGAGCGGGCGGGAGCGGACTACCTCGGGGTGGGGGCCGTCTTCGCGACGGCGACGAAGGCCGACGCCGGGCCGCCGGTCGGACTGGACCGCCTGCGTGAGATCCGCCTGGCCGTGCGCCTCCCGGTCGTCGGCATCGGCGGAATCACGGCGGACAACGCGGCCGCGGTCATCCGCGCCGGCGCCGCGGGCGTCGCGGTGATCACGGCCGTCACCCTGGCCGATGATATGGCGGCCGCCGTGCGCCGGATTCGGAGCGAGGTCGATGCCGCGCTCCCCCGATAACGGTCCGCTGGCTTCGCTCGGAGAGTTCGGGTTGATCGACCGGCTCCGGCGGCTCGTCCCCGCGGCCGGCCCGGGCGTGACCATCGGCATCGGCGACGACGCCGCGGTGCTGCAGTGCGCCGGACCGGTGGTGGCGACGTGCGACATCCAGGTGGAAGGCGTGCACTTCACCTGGGATCTCTGCGGGCCGGAAGACGTCGGCTGGCGCGCGCTCGCGGTGAACCTCAGCGACATCGCGGCCATGGGGGGAGGCCGCGCTACGCGCTGATCTCGCTCGCGCTTCCCGCGGAGACGCCGCTCGCGACCATCGAGGGGATCTACCGGGGGCTCGCCGAGATCGCGGGCGCCTACGGTGTCCTCATCGTCGGGGGCAACATCTCCCGCACCGCCGGACCCCTGATCGCGGACGTCACGGCGCTGGGCTCGCTGGACGGGACGCGGCACGCCGTCACCCGCGCGGGGGCCAGGCCCGGGGACGGCGTATGGGTGACGGGCACCGTCGGCAAGGCCGCGGCCGGCCGCTTTCTGCTGCGGCACCCCGAGGTCCAGGTCCCCGGCGCCGCGGCGCTCGCCGCGGCGTACCGTCGGCCCACCCCGCGCGTCCAGGCCGGGCAGGTCCTGGCTGAGCGGCCGCCCTCCGCGATGATCGACACCAGCGACGGGACGGCCAGCGACCTGCTCCACCTGGCCGAGGCGTCCCATGTCGGCGTCCGGCTCGATGAGGAGCGGCTGCCGCGGCCGGAAGGCCTCCCGCAGGCGGCGCAGGCCGCGGGGCTCGACCCCGCGGCGTGGGCCCTCGGTGGGGGCGAGGACTACGAGCTCCTGTTCACGGCGGACCGGGAGTTCGACGCCCGGGCCGCCGGCGCCGCGGCGCGGATGGACGTGCCCCTGACCCGCATCGGCGAAATCCTCCCGGAGGCCGAGGGGCGGTGGATCTACCGCTCCGGCGGGCCCAGGCGGCCGCTCGCCGCGCAAGGCTGGGATCACTTCTCCGCAAAGTGACGAGTCCGCAGCGCGTGACTTGGACGCCCCCCGCCGAGCATGCTGGGGGGGACGACGCGGCCACGAGGAGGTGACGGCGGTGCGAATTCCCCGCGCGCTCACGATCGCCGGGTCGGACTCCGGCGGCGGGGCCGGCATCCAGGCCGATCTCAAGACGTTTTCCGCCCTCGGCGTGTTTGGGATGACCGCGATCACGGCGCTCACCGCCCAGAACACCACGGGCGTCGCTGCGATCGTGGAGCTCTCCCCGGAGTTCGTGCGCCAGCAGATCGATGCCGTCGTCCTGGACATCGGCGTCGATGCGGCGAAGACCGGAATGCTCAGCAGCGCGCCGATCGTCGAGGCCGTCGCGGACGAGATCCGCCGGCACCGGATCCACGCGCTCGTCATCGACCCGGTGATGATCGCGAAGAGCGGGGCGCCGCTGCTGCGCCCGGAGGCCCGCGAGGAACTCCGCCGCACCCTCCTGCCGCTCGCTCTGGTCGCCACCCCCAACCTGCACGAGGCCGCCGCGCTCCTCGACCGCCCGGTCGCCACACCGGCGCAAATGGAAGACGCGGCCCGCGCCCTCCACGCCCTGGGCCCGCGGTACGTGGTGGTGAAGGGGGGCCACCTCGAAGGGACCGCTCAGGATGTCGTCTTCGACGGGGAGCGGGTGGAACGGCTGGAGGCTCCGCGGATCCCGACCAAGCATACGCACGGCACCGGGTGCGTCTTCTCCGCGGCCATCGCTGCCGGCCTGGCCCGCGGCGCTCCGCCGATCGAGGCGATCCGGAACGCCAAGGTGTTCATCACGGGCGCCATCCGCGCGGCGCTCCCCTTGGGGTCGGGCCACGGCCCCGCAAACCCGATGTACCGCCTGGGGCCGCAGAATGGCGGGGAATAGGGCTCGGGGCACCAGGCGTTTGCTCGACGTGAAGCAGATACGAGATGGTGTGCTCAGCGCGACCGCCGCGGACGGGACGATCCGCGCCGTCGCGCGCCGGCCTCAAGGACGGTCAGTCGGTGCTCCTCCGGGTGCTCGGGGACGGACCGATCGGCGCGGTGATCGCTCAGGCCAATGCGGAAGGCCACGTTCGCGGGTACGCCGTCCACCCCCACGCCGATCTTCCCCACACCCAGGCGCGGAAGCTGGACGTCGGAGGCCTGGTCGGCCGGAATGGCATGCTGCACGTCACCCGCGACCTCGGCCTGCGAACCCCGTATCATGGATGCGCGCCGCTGGTATCCGGCGAGATTGCCGAGGACCTGGCGTCGTACTTTGTCACATCCGAGCAGGTGCCCTCGGTGGTGGCGCTGGGGGTCCTCGTGGGGCCGGACCTCCGCGTCCTCGCCTCTGGGGGGGTGTGCGTTCAAGCGCTCCCGGGGGCCCGACGCGAAGTCATCGACGAGCTGGACGCGCGGGCCCGCCGCCTCCCGCCGATCACCCAGATGATGAGCGCCGGCCAATCGGCCGAAGAGATCCTCGCCGTCTCCCTCGGCGACCTCAGCCCCCATCTCGGGCCGCTGACGCCCTTAGCCTTTCACTGCCGCTGCAGCCGCGAGCGGGTGGAAGGGATGCTGAGCCTGCTGGGGGCCGCCGAGCTCCAGGCTCTCCTCGAAGAGGAGGGGCGCGCCGAGGTGACGTGCCGGTTCTGCGGAGATCGCTACGTGCTGTCGGAGACCGAGGTGCGGGAGCTGATTGCCCGGCTCAACGCGGCGCCGCCGGACCTGCGACGTCAAGCCGATTCGGACGAGAGGCGGAGCAAAGGAAAACCGAAGCCCTCCGTGATGTAGGGCCGCTCAGGCGACCCGGGCGACCTTTCCGGCCTTCAGACAGGCCGTGCACACCATGGCCCGGCGCCGCACGCCGTCGATCACCGCGCGAACGGGCTGCAGATTTGGCGCAAACCTCCGCTTTGTCTTGTGGTGCGAGTGACTCACCCTATTGCCGGTGTGGGCTTCCTTCCCGCACACGGCGCAGCGTCGTGCCATGAATCGTCTCCCTTCGTTGTGCTCGCAGCGCATTATAGCACA
>VBAN01000319.1 GCA_005882445.1 Candidatus Segetimicrobium genomatis
AATGCGCCGGCGATAGATTCTCGAGGGTGGGACGGAGGATGGTAAGGAGGACTCTCGCCTGGGACAGCCCGCCCGCCTCGAAGAGCCGCTGCGACGCCAGGTCGTCCGTGGCGCACCGGGCCTGAAAGATCCCGCGCTCGCGCCCCCGCGCCCGCACAATCTGCCCGGCGCGCTGCGTGGCGGTCACCAGAAGGGCGGGCCCCACGCCGCCCGGACGGGCCTCCGGATGCATCATCCCCCACGATTCCAGGATGGGGACGGTCTCGTCGCCGCGCGCGGTCACGCGCACGTCCCGCGCGCCGAGGAGCCCGGCGCCGTCCTCGCTAGGCGCTACGAACAGATCGTCTTCGGGACGGTACCCGGGGTAGTCCAGGAACTCCCGGAGGCCGGTCGCCGTCATGCTCCGCTCCGGCGCCGCGGCGGCTTCGATCAGGGCGGCCAGGACCGGGAAATCGCCGGGGCGATACCTGCGGACCGCCGCCCGTTCCTGGGCCCCCGGGACGGGGATCACTCCCTCACCACGCGGTAGATTGCGCCCTCGACGTACTGGCGCCCCTGCTGATTGAACAGGTGGTACCCCGTAAACACGCGGCCGTCATCGAGCAGCACCGAGCTGGGGTACCCGATGTGCCAGAGGACGCCCCGCTGAATGATCGAGTTCAGCGGTTCGCCCTCCCACGTCGGGAACGCCGGCCGCACGCGCGCGGGGTCGTAGGCGGCCAGGGTGAACTCGTCCTGCGGGGACCACCGCTCCCCGTCCGGGGAGACGGCGATCCGCACGCCCATCGGCTTGGTCCGGTAGCTGTACGCGGACAGAACGGCGCCGTCCGCGAGCGTGATCGCATCCGGGGGATATCCCCACAGCTTGGTGGTCCGCGGCCAGCTCCACGACATGCCGTCGTCCTCGGAGAACGCGGTGTAGATGTACCCGCTCGGCGGCCCCATCTGCTCGCCCGGGTCGGCCGGCGAGGGCCAGCGCTGGGTGCGCATCATGCCCAACAGCCGGCCGTCGTGGAGCCGGACCAGGCCCGGCTCATGGTAGTGGATGATCTCGGCCGGATCGTACCCGATCGTGCCGTAATAGTGCCAGTTCTTGCCCCGGTCGGGCGACCAGAGCACAAAGGATCGCTCGCGCTCGGCGCTGGCGATATCCGGCATCGTGCGCTGCCAGCGAAAGCCGTGCAGCGGCATGAGCAGATGCCCGTTTGGAAGCTCCACGATGGCGTCGCGGACCCGGGCGTTTCTCATGGGCGCGAGGTTCACCCGCGACGGCGCGCTCCACGTCCGGCCCTTGTCCGCGGACCGGGAGAGCCACACGCCGTCGATCTCCGACCGCCCGTGGAGACGGTCGATGCGCCCATCGTCGAGATACCGCCACCGGTTGGCATGGGCGAGCAGGGTGCCGTCCGCGAGACGGCAGATCGCCGCGACGTTCCAGCCGGCGTCCTCCTCTTCGGCGAACACGACCACTTTCGAGCCGGGGTCCCACGTCGTTCCGTGATCCCGCGACCGCACCAGCAGGATGGTGCCGGTGTCGGTATGCACGAGGCCGCGGTTCTGGGCCAAGACGCCGACGAGCTCGCCGTCGCCCAGGTTGGCGACGGAAATCTCGGCGCAAAAATTGTTCGGGTCGCCGTACACATGGACTCGCTGGAGATCGACAATCCGGTACATGCCGTCACCCACCTCGTTTTCTGTCCTCGGCCGCCACCGCGGGCCGACCCGCCGAACGCTTACACGGAGAACGCGCAGCCCTGGATGCAGGTGACGCCGTGCGCGTCTTCGCCGTAGTAGGCCGTGAACACCCGGCCGGGCTCGACCAGCACCGAGGACGGATAGCCCAGATTCCTGTTGGGGAGATCATCGCGCAGGATCAGCTCGCCGCCGGCATCCCAGGTCCTCCCGCCGTCTTCGCTGATGCAGCCGCGGATGCCGTAGGGGGGGCGACGGTGGCCGTAGACGCAGAGCAGCCGGCCGTCGCCGAGCGCCAGCACGTGCGGAGGGGATCCCCACATCGGCGTGGGGCGGGGCGCCGTCCAGGTTTCCCCGGCGTCGTCCGATTCGGCCTGATGCAGGAAGCCGGTGATCTCCTCCCGGATCAGGAGCAGCAGCCGCGATCCCACACGGACGATGCACGGTTCCGTGAACTGGCGGTCCGGGTGGTCTGCGGCGCGCGCCCCCACCTCCCAGCGGACACCCCCGTCGCGGGAGCGCAGGAGATAGATCCGGCGCCAGTGGGGAATGTCCGTGACGGCGACGAGTATCGTCCCCTCCGGCACCTCGACCCCGGCGCGGATCGTGTAGGCGCCGTCGAATGGGGCCGTGTCGATCCGGGAGCCCAGCTCCCAGGTTTGCCCTCCGTCGCGGGAGCGGTGGACGTAGGCCCCATCGTTGTCGCGCGCCCACGGGTACGTGTCGCGCTCGTACAAGCCGCGCGGGCGGGCGTCGCGGTCGCCTGGAAGAATGGGCGACCAGCGCCACCGCCACTGGAAGTGCAGGAGGTCTCCGCGGGCGAGCTGGGTGAGACTCGGGCACTCGACCCCATACCAGTCATAGCCGGGGATCACCACCGGAGGCGACCAGGTCCCGCCCCGGTCGGCCGACCGGATCAGGACGTTGTAAAACCTGAGGATGCTCGGGTGCGAGCAGTACGCGAACGGATCGCGGTAGACGACGCTGTGCTCGACGGCGAGAGAGCTCGGCGTGTGCCGTTGGGCGGCCGGCTTCATCCCTTGATCCCCGCGCTCGTTGCGCCCTCGATGAACTGCCGCTGGAGCACGAGCAAGACCAGGATACTCGGGATCGTGAGGATCGTCATCGCCGCCATCGCCGGCGCGTAGCCTTCGAACTGGGTCGACTGTCCGACCCCGGTCCCGGGCGTGAAGCCGGCCATGCCCACCGGCAGGGTCTTCATGCTTCCCTGGAAGACCACGAGGAGCGGCCAGAGAAACAGGTTCCAGTAGGTGGTGGAGAGCAGGATGGCGCCGGCGATCAGCGCCGGGCGCGCCACCGGCAGG
>VBAN01000320.1 GCA_005882445.1 Candidatus Segetimicrobium genomatis
CGCGTCCGCGCCGGTGATGGGGTCCGTGGTGACCACGGCCACCTCTTCGCCGAAATCGATCGCGGCGCAGTCCTCACCGAACTGGGCGTGGACGAGGACGTCCGGGCGGCGCGTGCCGAGGTGCGGATAGACGACCGAGGCCAGCAGGTCGGCGGGGACTTTGCCGATGGGGAGCCGCACCGTCTCCGCGCGGCGGCCTTTAGACCGGCACCTTGGACGAGATGAGGGTCATCTTCTTCAGAATCGCCTGCGCGGCCTCGAGCGCGCGCACGCCGTGCTCGCCGGGGACGAGCGGCGTGGCCTCGCCGCGCACGCAGCTCATGAAGTGCATCAGCTCGGCCCGCAGCGGTTCTTCTCCCTTGACCACCGTCCGGTGCTGCTTGCCGTGGCGCCGCACCGTGATCTGCTGGCGGAGGTAGTTCAGATGGATCAGCCCGTCGGGGAGCGTGATCTCCAGCTCCGCGGCCTTCACGGGAGAGACCCGGCTGGCGACGAAGCTGGCCAGGCATCCGCTCTCCAGAACCAGATGCGCGACCGCGAGGTCTTCGTCTTCCCCGTGGATGGCGGCCCCAAACGCGCTCACCCGCGCGACCGGCGAGCGCATCAGGTTCAAAATGATGTCGAGGTCGTGGATCATCAGGTCCAGGACCACCCCGACGTCCATCACCCGGCTGGGGTTCCAGGGGCGGACCCGCCGGACCTGGACGAACAGGGGCTCGCCGACCAGGTCGTTGAGCGCGTGCACGGCCGGCTTGAACCGCTCAACGTGGCCGACCAGGAGGGAGACCCCGGCGCGGTGGGCGAGCTCAACGAGCTCGACGGCCTGATCGACGGTCGTGGTAATGGGCTTTTCCACGAGCACGTGCACGGCATGCTGGAGGAACTCGCGGGCGATCTCATAGTGGAAGGCCGTCGGGACGGCCAGGCTGACCGCATCGACCTTGCCGAACAGCATGCGGTAGTCGCGATACCCCGCCGTCTGGTAGCGCTTGGCGAACGCGTTCACTTCCGCCGGCGCCTTGTCGACGACACCCGCGAGGATGACGTCGGGGAGGTGATGGTACACGCGGACATGGTGCTGGCCCCACTGCCCCAGGCCGACTACGCCGACACGGATCGGCCGAGCCATGGATACCTCCTCAGTGGGGATCGAACCGGCGAATCGCGTGAACGATGCGGTGAATGTCTTCCTCCCCGAGCGCCGGGTGCACCGGGATGCTGAGGACTTCCTCAGCCGCCCGTTCGGCCTCCGGGCAGCGCGCCTCGCCGTAGCCGAGCCGCCGGTACAGCGGGCTCCGATGGATCGGCGTCGGGTAGTAGACGCGGGCGCCGATGCCGCACGCCGCCAGATGCTGCGCCAGCCGGTCCCGATGTCTGGGCACCCGCAGGGTGTACTGGTGGTAGACGTGCGTGGCGTCCCGCGGTTCCCGCGGCAGCGTCAGCCACTCCAGGTCCCGGAGCCCTTCGGTCAGGGCCTTCGCGTTTTGCCGGCGCCGCGCGTTGTGTTCGTCGAGCCGGGCGAGCTGCCCGATCCCGATCGCGGCCGCGATCTCGGTCATGCGATAGTTCGACCCCAGCATCTCGTACACGTACTGGGAAGACTGCCCCACGTTGATGAGCATCCGCGCGCGCTCGGCGAGGCCGGGGTCATCGGTGACGACCATCCCGCCCTCCCCGGTGGTGAGGTTCTTGGACGGGTAAAAACTGAACGCGGCCGCGGCGCCGAACGTGCCCACCTTGCGTGCCCCCACCGCCGCGCCATGGGCCTGCGCGGCGTCCTCGATAACAGTGAGGTGGTGCCTCTTCGCGATCTCCATCAGCGCCCCCATCCGGCACGGCAGGCCGTAGAGGTGCACCATCAGCAGCCCCTGGACGCCGGGGGTGCGGCTCAGCGTTTCCGAAACGGCGTCGGGACTCAGG
>VBAN01000062.1 GCA_005882445.1 Candidatus Segetimicrobium genomatis
GTCTACTCCGTTCTCTCGTCCTTCGCCCGCCGGGCGCAGCACGACTCGGATTTCGTCGATCACCCGCTCGCCCACACGGCGGTTGAGCGCCTCAACGAGGGCCGAGCAGCGCAGGCCGAGTTCGTAGGAGAGCGCCGGGAGATCGGTCATGACGATCAACGCATTCCCACGGATGCCCGCCGCCCAGGCGTGGCGGGCATGCGTTTCGCCGACGATCTCCGGCCATGCCTCGAGCACCCCGGCCTGCCGCGCCCTGCGGGGGCCAACAAGCGCTCCCAGCGCGTCCCCCAGCAGGTCCTTAAGCCGAAACACCGGATTCCTCGACGATGCGGCCGGCGCGCGCGCGGAGGACCCGCAGCGGAGCCACCGCGAGCGCGGGGCGCTCAGTATGCGTCAGCAGCACCTGGGGCCCGGCGATCTCGCGCAACAGCAGCGCCTGGCGGGCGGCGTCCAGATGCGCCAGCACGTCATCGAGGAGCACGACGGGCCACTCCCCCCGTTCTTCTCTGAGCAAATCCACCTCCGCCAGCCGCAGGCTGAGCGCGGCGGTGTGGTGCTGACCTCGTGACCCGTAGGTGCGCAGATCGACCCCGTTGACCGCCAGTCGCAGATCGTCACGGTGCGGTCCGACGAGGCTCGTGCCCCGCCGGAGCTCGTCATGCCGGCGCGCCGCGAGCGCGCGCGCCAGCGCCGCCCGCTCCTCGCCTTCTCCCACGGCGCAGACATATGAGATCTGTAATCGCTCCTCCCCGCCGGCCAGCCGGGCATGCCGCGCCGCCGCCCGCTCGCTGAGCCGAGCGACAAATTCACGCCGGCGCTCGATCAACACGGCCCCAAGGTCCACCAGCTGCTCATCCCACGGCGCGAGCGCGGTCCCGTCCGCCCCCGCGCGGAGCAGCCGGTTTCGCTGTCTGACCACCCGCGTGTAGCGCGTCAACGCGAAGAAGTACGACGGGCTGACCTGGCTCAACGCGGCATCCATCACCCGCCGCCGGTACTCGGGAGCGCCCCGGACCACCTCGTCGTCGAGCGGTCCCGCCATCACCACCATGAGCCGGCCGAGCAATTGACCACGATCCACCACGACGCCATTGACCCTGAGCCGCCGCTCACCGGTGGCGCGGTCGAAGGCCACCTCCAGCACCTGCGAGCGCTCGCCCTGCACGGCGGCCCGGATGTGGGCCCGGTCCTGGCCGAACCGGATCAGTTCAGCGTCCCGGGTCACCCGCGGGCTCCGTCCCAGCGCGGCGGTGTAGACGGCCTCCAGGAGGTTGCTCTTTCCTTGGGCGTTCGACCCGACGAGCAGCAGGATTCCCTGGTCGAACGTGAGATCCGCGGCCTCATAGTTTCGAAAGTTTCGAAGACGAAGCTCAGCCAGCCACAATCCGGTACTCCCGGTTGCCCACCGCGACGCGGTCGCCGGCGCCGAGGCGCCGCCCCCGCCGGCGTTCAACCGCCCCGTTGACCATCACCTGTCCCGTCTGCACGAGCACCTTCGCCTGACCCCCGGTCGTGGCCGCGCCCGCCCACTTGAGCGCCTCTCCCAGCGTGATCCCCCGAGTCGCGATCGCGACCGGGATCGGGCCGCCCGCGGAAGCGCGGTCGCGCTTATCCGTAGACCCTCACCGGCGCCAGTACGTAGACATACTCTGCGTGCTCGACCGGCCGCAGCATCCCAGGGCTCAACGACCCGGTCAACTCGAACAGCACCTCCGCGCTGTCCATGTTGGTCAGCGCATCAAGAAGAAACTTGGCGTTGAAAGCGACCTGAATCGTCTCCCCGTCGGCCTGCACATCGATCTCTTCCTGCGCTTTGCCGACCTCGGGGGTATTCGAGCTCACCGTCAGCGTCCGCTCCGCCGCGCTCAACCGAACCACGTTGGCCGAGTCTCGCGCGGTAATGCTCGCCCGGCGCACCGCCCGCAGCATGCGCTCGGTCCCCACTTTGATCCGCTGATTGAATCAACTGGTTGTCGTGCGCCGTGATCGTTACTTCTCCCTCGGCGGTCCCGAGTGCCCGCACGAGTTCGGCCATTGTCTTGCTCGGAACGATCGCCGAGATCTTGTCCCGCACCCCCTTCGTCAGCTTCGCCGTCCGGAGCGCGAGCCGGCCGCCGTCGGTCGCGACCAACCGGCCGTCGTGACCTTCAAGCACGACATACACACCGGTCAGAAACGGCCGCGTTTCATCCGTCGACACCGCAAAGCTCGTTTGCCGGATCATCGTCCGCAGCAATCCCGCATCGATTTGCGCAACCGTATCCCCGCCGTTTGAGGGCATCAACGGAAAATCCGCCGCCGGCAGGCCCAGGATCTCAAACTTGATGCTCTCGCAGGTGATCCGGGTCTTCGTATCGCCTTCGCTGACATCGATCGTAATCGGCGCCGCGGGCAAATTGACGATAATATCCCCAAAAATCCGCGCGGGAACCGTGATATTTCCCGGTTCGAGCACCGACGCGCGGACCTGGGATTCGATCCCTAATTCAAGATCGGTCGCGGTTATCCGGAGAATCTCTCCGGTTGAGTCGAGTAGCAGATTACTGAGTATAGGCATGCTCGCTCGACTAGAGATTGCTCTGGTCACAATTTGAACTTCTCTCATGAGTTG
Organism: Candidatus Segetimicrobium genomatis; assembly: GCA_005882445.1. Lineage (GTDB taxonomy): Bacteria > Sysuimicrobiota > Sysuimicrobiia > Sysuimicrobiales > Segetimicrobiaceae > Segetimicrobium. Next base: position 2,612 of record VBAN01000062.1, read on the forward strand.
TTCTTGCGCGCACTGAACACGCATAAATACGCCCTCCTAGGGGCTTTTATTTAGATATAGTTCGTCGTAGACGTAGTAGAACCTGTGGATAATGTGCATATCAGCCTCCGGCTCATATATGATCTCGCTTTCCGCCTGTGGATAACCCACCGGACATCTTGGATGACCTATCCCGGATCTC
>VBAN01000321.1 GCA_005882445.1 Candidatus Segetimicrobium genomatis
TCGGCGAGGCGCTCTGCCGCGATCCGCGGGTGCGCAAGATCACCTTCACCGGGAGCCGGGACGTCGGCGAGCAGATCTGCCGCGTGGCGGGACTGAAGAAGGTCACGATGGAGCTGGGCAGCAACGCGCCGCTGATCGTAATGCCCGACGCCGACTTGGAAAAGGTCGCGACCGCCGTCGCCGCGACGGGATTCAGCAACGCCGGCCAGGTCTGCATCAGCTGCCAGCGCATCCTGCCGCTGAAGTCGATCTACGCCGATTTCCTCAACGTCCTCAAGCCCAAGGTGGCCGCGCTGGCGACCGGCAACCCGCTCGAAGAAAAGACCAAGATGGGCCCGATGGTGCGGGAACGGGACGCCGTGCGGGTGGGCGAGCGCCGGGGAGCGATCTACGCGCCCACCGTCCTGGCGGACGTCAAGCCGGATATGCGCATCTCCCGGAGCGAGCTGTTCGGTCCCGCCGTCGCGGTGACGCCGGTCGGCACCATCGACGATGCGATCGCCATGGCCAACGACACGAACTATGGGCTCTCCGCCGGCATCTTCACCCAGAACATCGACTGGGCGATGAAGTTCGTCCAGGAGGTGGAGTCGGGCAACCTGCACATCAACTGGGGGCCCCAGTGGCGGGCCGACCTGATGCCCTACGGCGGGCTGAAGGAGAGCGGGTTTGGCAAGGAGGGGCCGAAGTACGCCGTCCAGGAGATGACCGAGCTCAAGATGGTCGTGATGCACCTGTCCTGATCAGGACGACACGGCGGCTGTTCCGGGGACGCCGCCCCCGGTTCGATCGTCTCGGACCGGGGGCGGTTCTCTGCCGGGGGTTATCGGCGGGCCGCCCGGGCGATGGCGGCGATCCTGTCCGCGAAATTCACCTGGCTGTCGTCTTCGGGGGCGTAGCCGATCTTCTGCCGGGCGTTGGCGATGCTCCAGAAGCGGTGGGTGTTCCCGCTGATGCCGTAGACGATCAGGAAGGGCACGCCGTGCTCGTCGGCGATGGGGTCGGCCTCGACCATCCGGATCGCCTCCTGCACCTGATCGCGCCGGGAGAGGTACGCCCCCAGGGCACGGTGCATGGTCTTGATGTCCCCGGGTTCGATCCGGTCCAGATCGTCATCCCGGGGCGCGCCGATCCGCCACTGGACGATCTCCAACTTGCGTCCGTCGACCTTGCCGGTGGCGAAGACGAACCCCAGGAGCTCGTAGGCGGCCTTGGCCCAGCCGTACCAGTTGTCGGACCGCGGCGGCATCTCCGGCGTGACCATCTCCAGCCTGCTCGCCCAGATGAGCCGCTCGTAGTAGTCCCCGGCGTGGTTGGAGCTGGCGGCGACCACCCGGCGGACGCCCTCCTCGAGGGCCGTCCGATAGACGTTGTAGGCGAGCGCCAGGTGTCGGCGCTGAGCCCCGGCGCGCTCACATACGCGCAGTGGATCACCGCGTCGGCCCCGCGGAAATGGCGGCGGTACGCGTCGCGGTTGGGCTGAGTCAGGTCGGCGACCACGATGCCCGGGATCGCCTTCCCGTCCCGGGTCGTGCCTCTGGCGTCGATCGGGACCAGCTCCCACCGCTCGCTCAGTTCCCGGAACATGCGCTGGCCGATGTATCCGGCCGCCCCGGTCAGGACCACTCGGCGTTTGCTCATCGGACCCTCTCCACTCGAAATGTTCCGGCTATTCGAACTGTTCCGGCAGTAGTCCTGTTCTCGTCTCGGGAATACTAGTAAGGATGAACCCTGCAGAGCGCGTCTGCGTTGGACGGACCCGTCTGAACGTCACCAGGCTCGGATTGGGGACCGCGCCGCTCGGCGGCCTCTTCTCGCCGGTGGCCGAGGAGGAGGCCCGCGCCACGGTTGAGCAGGCGTACGCG
>VBAN01000322.1 GCA_005882445.1 Candidatus Segetimicrobium genomatis
TTTCATGTACGACGACGACCGCCTCGACACCATTGCCGACCACCTGCTGCGGCAGCAGATGCCCGACGGGGGGTGGAATTGCCAGCGCCCGTCCGGCGCGACCCACGCGTCGGTGCACACCACCATCAGCGCGCTCGAGGGCCTGCGGCTGTACGAGTTGCACCGCGGAAGTGGCGCCCGGGCGGTGCGGGCCGCGCAGCGCCGCGGCCGTGAGTTCCTCCTGATGCACCGGCTCTTCCGGTCCCACCGCACCGGCGAAATCATCAAGCCCGCATTCACCCGCTTCTCCTTCCCGCCGCGGTGGCACTACGACATCCTCCGCGCGCTCGATTATTTCCAGGCCGTCAACGCGCCCCGCGACCGGCGCCTGGCGGAGGCCATCGACATCGTCCGCGGCAGCCGGCGCGAGGACGGCCGCTGGCTGCTGCAGCACGAGTAAGTGGTGGAATCAGGGCGACGGGGGGCACGATGGACGCGCAACGACCTTACCAGATCCACCTTGATACGCGGTTCGCGCCGCTCGAGCTCATCGACGTTCAGGCGCTCGTCGAGGCGTCCAGGGACCCCTGGTATAACCAGACGCTGTGCCGTGTCAACGACTGTGTCGTGCGGCTCGGCGTGGTGCAGGGACAGTTCCACTGGCACAAGCACGACAGGGAGGACGAGTTCTTCTACGTGGTGGAGGGACGGTTCGTCATTGAGCTGGAGGGCCGGAGGGTCGAGCTCGCGCCGCGGCAGGGAATGACCGTCCCGAAGGGCGTGATGCATCGCACCGGCGCGCCGGAGCGCACCGTGATCCTCATGATCGAGGGGGCCGCGGTCAAACCGACCGGCGATTGACGGGTTAATCTCCCGGCGAGGAGGATGAGATGCTCAAGCATAAGTCGGAGAAAATCGAGTTGTTGGAGAAGCTGCCGCTCTTCGATGGACTCACCCGAAAACAGGTGGAGCAGGTCGGGCGGCTCGCCGACCTGATCGCGGTTCCCGCGGGGAGACGGCTGGCTACCGCGGGCGAATACGGCGGAGAACTCATCGTGATCGTGGAGGGAGACGTCTCGGTCACTACAGGGCGCCGGCGCCCTCTCCGTCTCGGACCCGGTGAATTCTTCGGCGAGATGAGCCTGGTCGATGGCCAACCGCGCTCGGCGACGGTCGTGGCCGAGTCGGATCTGTTGGTGCTGGTCGTTGGTCAACGAGCGTTCTCCTCTTTGGTGGAGGCATCGCCGCTGCTCGCCCTCAGGATCATGCAAGTTTTGACCCGCCGCCTTCGTGAGACGGAGTCGCTCGTCTCAGCCTAGGGGCTGACCCCACCGGCCGACACCGGCCTGTCCGCAAGACGCACCGCCCCGGATCCTTGACACGCGCGGGGCTAAATATATAATTGTTATACGTTATCGACCGCGTTGGGGGGATCCGCAGATGGCGCAGGCGGCCGGCTTCCGTCCCGTCCGTCTCACCCGGGCGTCCGATGAAGTCGTCCGGCAGATCAAGGCGCGCATCTTCGGCAGCCGGCTGCCGCCCGGAGCGCAGCTGCCCTCCGAGAAAGAGCTCGCCCAGCAGTTCGGCCTCAGCCGCATTACGATCCGCGATGCCCTCCGTGTTCTCGAGTCCGAAGGCCTCATCGACATCAAAGTCGGCGCCCGCGGGGGCGCCTTCGTCTCCAGGCCGAGCGCCCGGCGGGTCAGCGAATCGCTGACGACCCTGCTGCGCCTCCGCCAGATTACGATCCAGGAACTGACCGAGGCCAGGCTGGCGGTGGAGCCGTCTGTCGCGTCCCTGGCCGCGCAGCGCGCCACGGCCGAGGACATCGCGGCGATGGAGCAGGCCGTCGCCGACGCGCGGGCCGGGAGGGCGGCCGGGGATCCGCGGTTCATGCCCCACAGCGTCGCGTTCCACCTCGCCCTGGCGGAAGCGGCGAAGAACCAGGTCCTGCTGTCCACCGTGACCTCGTTCCGGGCCCCGTTCCACGAGGCCCTGGAGACGCTGCTCCCGGCCGATGACATGGCGCAGCGGGCGATCACGGACCACCAACGGATCCTGGCGGCGATCAAGGCCCGCGACGGCGGGCGTGCACAGCGGTTGATGCACGAGCACCTCGCGTACTTTGCCAAGCGGGTCGGCAAGACTCAAGCGGTCCGGGGCAGGAACGCCAGATGGCCGGCGCGGGGCAGCCGCTAGCGCGCGGCGGCGCGGAATCACGCGGCGGGGCCCGGCTCCTGGCCCCCTACCGCGTCCTGGACCTGACCGACGCGACCGGCTGGCTGTGCGGCCGCATCCTCGGCGACCTGGGGGCGGACGTCATCAAGATCGAGCCCGCCGGCGGCGACCCGGGGAGGCGGACCGGGCCGTTCTCCGGCGGCGGCCCACGCCCGGCGGAGAGCCTGGCCTGGATGGCCTACAACGCCAACAAGCGCGGGATCACCCTCAACCTCGAGTCACCGGCCGGCCAGGACCTCCTCCGCCGGCTGGTGGGCCGGGCGGATTTCCTCATCGAGTCGTTCGCCCCCGGATACCTGAACGAGCGGCACGTCGGTTACCGGGCGCTGCGCGAGATCAGCCCGCGGCTCGTCTTCACATCGATCACGCCGTTCGGCCAGACCGGGCCGTACGCCGGATACCGCGGCTCGGATCTCATCGCGATGGCCATGAGCGGCCTGATGGCGCTGGTCGGCGAGCCGGGACGGCCGCCGCTCCGCGTCTCCCTCCCCCAGGCGGCGATGTGGGCCGGGATGTACGCGGCCGCCGGAACGCTGATCGCGCACTACTACCGGGAGACGGCACGGCGCGGCCAGCACGTCGACGTCTCCATGCGGGACAGCCTGCTGTGGGCCCTGGCGAATGCCCCGGCCCACTGGAGCCTGAAGCGCGAGGACCTGGAACGCGGCGGAACCAGCATCGTCGGCCGCAGCACCACCGGCGCCCGCATGCGCGCCATCTACCGCTGCCGGGACGGCCACATCAATTTCATCTTCTACGGCGGGGAGGCCGGCCGGCGCTCGAACGAAGCGATGGTGCAGTGGATGGCCGAATTGCACGAGGCCCCGGAGTGGCTCAGGCAACAGGACTGGGGCGCGTTCAACGTCGCCGCCAGCACGCAGGAGGAGATCGACCGGCTCGAGGCGCCCTTCGTCGCGTTTCTATTGAAGCGGACCAAAGCGGAGTTTGCGGCCGAGTCCGTCAGGCGGAACATCCTCGGATACCCCGTCGCCGACGCCCGGGACATCCGCGGGGACCCGCAGCTAACGGCGCGGGGATTCTGGCAGGAGGTGGACCACCCGGAGCTCGACGCCGCCGTGACGTATCCTGCGCGATCGCCCGCCGCGCCCCACAGATCGGGGAGCACAATGCGGAGATCTACGGCGGCGAGATGGGATTCTCCCGGCCGGAACTCGAGACGCTGCGGCAGGCGGGAGTCGTATGACCGACGTAAGGCCGGCCGCCGGCCGGACCCCGCAGGCCCTGGAGGGCGTCAAGGTCGTCGAGTTCGCTGTGTTCGCCGCGGGCCCCATGGTCGGCAAGCATCTGGGCGAGCACGGGGCCACCGTCGTCCGCGTCGAATCGCGGACGCGCCCCGACGGCTTCCGGGTCCACTACCCTCCCTATAAGGACAACATCCCCGGACTGAACCGGACCGGCTCCTTCGCCCTCTTCAACGACAGCAAATTCGGGGTCACGCTGAACCTCAAACACCCGCGGGGCCGGGAGGTCGCCGGGCGGCTGGTGGCCTGGGCGGATGTCCTGATCGAGAATTTTGTGCCGGGCGTCATGGCCCGGAACGGTCTCGACTACGAGGCCGCCCGCGAGATCAACCCGTCGATCATCTACCTCAGTTCGTGCAACATGGGCCAGACCGGGCCGAAGGCGGGCCAGCGCGGCTTCGGCTCCCAGCTGACGTCTCAAAGCGGATTCACCTACCTGACCGGCTATGCCGACGGGGAACCGATGCTGCTGTTCGGTCCCTACATCGACTTCGTCGCCGTGGGCTTCGGCCTGATCGCGGTGACGGCGGCCTTGGATCACCGGCGGCGCACCGGCCGCGGGCAGTACATTGACCTGTCGCAGTACGAGGCCGGCCTCCAGTTCATCGCCCCCGCGCTGCTGGATCACGAGCTGAACGGCCGCGTCCCAACCTGCCGGGGGAACCGCAGCCCGCACGCCGCGCCGCACGGCGCGTACCCCTGCCGCGGCGAGGACCGCTGGTGCGTGATCGCCGTACACACCGAGGACGAGTGGCGCGCGTTCTGCCGCGCCGCCGGCCGCCCCGAGTGGGCGGAGGACGCGCGGTTTGCCTCGCTCGACGCCCGCAAGGCGCACGAAGACGAGCTCGACGCGCTGATCGAAGTTTGGACCCGGGGCCGGACGCCCCAGGACGTCATGGAAACCCTTCAGGCGGCCGGGGTGCCGGCGGGGGTCGTGAACAGGCTCTCCGATCTCTTCACCGATCCTCAGTTGATCCATCGCCGGATCTGGCGTGCGCTCCCCCATCCGGAACTGGAGCGCTTCCACTACGAAGCGCCGCCGTTCATCCTCTCGGAGACCCCGGCCGAGCTGCGGCGCAGCCCGCTCCTCGGCGAGCACAACGCGCGGGTGTACCGGGAGATCCTGGGCCTGCCCGACGAGGAGATCGAGCGGCTGAGCGCGGAGGGGGTAATCGAGTGATCGGTATGCGGCAACGGTCGACGACCAGGGAGGGGGAGACGCCATGGCAGTCCCGGTAAAGCTGGAGCGCAGTCTCCAATCGCTGCGCGGCACGCTGGAGTGGCTCAAGCAGGAAGGTCTGCTCCTGGAAACCGACGCGCCGGTCGATCCTGACCTTGAGGTGACCGGCGTGCAGAAACAGCTGGACGGGAGCTGTCCGATCCTGTTCAAGAACGTGAAAGGCTATCCCGCCGCGCGGGCGGTCACGAACCTCTTCGCCAATATGGACATCGTCGACCGGATGTTTGGCTGGGAGACGCCGGTGGCGCGGACCCGCAAACTGGCTCACGCGCTCACCCATCCCCTGCCCCCGGTGGAGATCCCGCAGAACGACGCGCCCTGCCAGGAGGAGGTCATCACCGATGACCTCGAGGTCAACAAGCACGTCGTGGCGATCCGCCACACCGAGCTGGAGTCGGAGCGGACCATCGGCAGCGGCAACAGCGTCGTCGTCGGGCCCTACTTCCACGGCGGCAGCCACATCGGCTACAACCGGATGAATGCGCGCTGGGGAAACATCTGCACCTTCCAGTCGGCGCCGGGCGCCCACATGTGGCAGATCATCACCGAGCACTACCACGATGAGCGGCCGATTCCGCTGACGATGTGCTTCGGCCTCCCGCCCGCGGCCACGCTCATCGCCGGGGGCGGCTTCGACTACGTGATCCTGCCGCGCGGCGGCGACGAGCTGGGCGCGGCCGGCGCGGTCCAGGGCTTCCCGATTCGGATCGTCAAGGCCAGGACCGTGGACGCCTGGGCCGTGGCGGACAGCGAGCTGGTCCTGGAGGGACACCTCTACCCGCGGGACAAGCGCTACGAGACGGCCGAGGCCGAGGCCGCCGACAAGCAGGGCAAGTTCCCGTTCCACCCCGAGTGGGCCGGGTACATGGGCAAAGCGTACCGGGCCCCGACCTTCCACGTCACGGGCATGGCGGATCGCCACGACGGTCCGCGAGTCCGCGATCTTCGAGCTCCGCGAGCGCCTCCAGCCGGGCATCGTGCAGGACGTCAACATCCCGTACTGCATGACCGACTGGGGGGGCTGCATCATCCAGGTGAAGAAGCGGCTCAAGACCGATGACGGCATGGTCCGCAATTTCCTCGTCGCGGCCATGGCCACGAGCCAGGGGATGCGCCTGGCGATCGTGGTCGATCACGACGTCGACATCTACAACATGGACGAGATCATCTGGTGCCTCACCACGCGCGTGAACCCGAGGACGGACATCCTCAACCCGGTCCCCGGTGGCGCGGGCCAGACCTTCATTCCCGAGGAACGGCTCACGGCCGGCGACCGGCAGTGGACGGCGATGAACACCCGGTTCGAGGGCGGCATGGCGATCGATGCCACCGTCCCGTTCGGGTACGAGCAGGATTTTCAGCGCCCCGTCTACCCGATCCGGCGGGTGGGGCTCGAGAAGTTCTTCAGCACAGAGCAGATCGCGAAGGGCAAATCCCTCATGCGCGGCTGGGCGGAAGCGCTGTCCCGCAGCGGCCGGTGACGAGCCGCTGGTACGCGAGCGAGCACGCCGATGACCCAGCCCATTCCGTTGGCGATCGCCTGCGGCGACTACGACCGGACCCGTCCGCTCTTCGACGGCCGGGTGCCCATCGAGGGGTGCCGTCCGCTGTACCTGCGCCTGGCGACGGAGGAAATGTTCTTCCGCGCGTTCGTCCATGAGGAGTTCGACGTCTCCGAATTGTCGCTGAGCAGCTACGTCATCCGCCGCTCCCGGGGCGACTGTCCGTACATCGGCGTCCCAGCGTTCGTATCGCGCACGTTCCGGCATTCCGCGATCTACGCGCGGACCGACCGCATCAAGGCGCCGGAGGACCTGCGCGGGCGCCTCGTCGGGGTCCCCGAGTACCAGGTCACCGCCGCGGTTTGGGTCCGCGGGCTGCTGCTGGACGACTACGGGGTCCGGCCGCAAGACCTACGCTGGGTGACGGGGGGGCTCGAAATGCCCGGCCGCGTCGAAAAGATCGCCTTCGCGGCGCCGAGCGGCGTCTCGTTGGACGCGGCGCCTCCGGGCCAGACCTTGTCGGGCATGCTGGAGGAAGGCCGCATCGACGCGCTCATCGCGCCCCGCGCCCCGTCCTGCTTCACGCGAGGCGCTAAGCACATCGGCCGGCTCTTTTCCAATTTCGGGGACGTCGAGGAAGCGTACTACCGGCGCACGGGCATCTTCCCGATCATGCACCTCGTCGGCATCAAGGCGGAGCTGGCGGCCCGCCACCCCTGGCTCCCCGCGAGCGTCTACAAGGCGTTCACAGCCGCAAAACACATCGCCGTCGCGGCGCTCAGCGATCCCAACGTGCTCAGCGTCAGCCTGCCCTCCCTGACCTGGAGCGCCGAGCGGGCGAAGGCGCTGATGGGCGAGGACTTCTGGACGTACGGCGTCGAGGAGAACGCCGGCACCCTGGAGGTGTTTTTGCGCTACCATTTCGAGCAGGGCCTGTCCGCCCGCCGGCTGACCGCAGGGGAATTGTTCGCCCCGACCACCGCATCGCAGTCAAAGATCTGACGGACCGCCGGGATGTCAGAGGGTTATTCACTCCCGGGCGGAATTTCTGGCTAATGCGCATTGCTGCGGGAGGATGGCCAACAGCCGAAGGACAGGAATGGGAGGGCATCGGAGTGAGGATGTCGCTTGCCGTTCGAGTGGCTGGTAGCGATGATGTACGGTTGCTTGCGCAGATGATAGGCTACGCGGTATACCAGCTGCGTCGTGATGAGTATGAACAAGATGAAGCGGTGATTTACCTCCGGCAGTTCTTCATCGATCGTCCGTACCGGGACAAAGGCCTGGGGACCCTGGCGTTGAGAGATCTTGTAGGCTCGCGCTTGCCGGCCCGGTGCACAGTGGTTGTCGACGTGCTTGCCGGCAATCCTCGTGGTCTGAGATTTTGGGAGAGGGTGGGGTTCCGTCCCCATATGACGACTCTAAAGCTCAAAACCGGGACCAAGTAGAAGGCTCGGGAGATGAATTACCGGATCCGGAGGGCGATTGAGGAAGACCTCCGCCCCATCTACGACGTGTGGTGCGCCGCGGCACTTCGGGGGCGCAGTCCGACACCGTGGGCGGTGATGGCCTCGCTGTTCCGCCACGAGATGGCCACAGGTGAGATGTGGGTGGCCGAAGGCGCAAACGGGCTGGTCGGCTTCGCCGCGCTCATGGTCCGCGGCGACGTGGCGTTCCTGGGGGAACTGTTCGTGTTGCCCGACGTGCAATCACGGGGGATCGGGCGCGCCCTCCTGCGGCAGGTCCTCGCGGCGCCAGCGGACATTTACTGCACGATGAGCTCCGGCGACCCACGCGCGATGGCGCTCTATATCGGCGCCGGGATGACGCCGCAGTGGCCGCACTTCCTGCTCACAGCGGCGGTCTTCGAAGAACGGCTCCTTCCGGGGTCAGACGTGACGGTGGCCGTGGCCGCCCCGGGCGATCTCGAGCTCGTCGCATGGGATACGCGCGTTGGGGGGCGTCACCGGCCCCAAGACCACGACTACTGGCAGCGGGGGATAGGCGCGGCGGCGCTGTGGTTCAAGCGGGCCGGGGCCGTGTGTGGGTGCGGATACGTGTCGCAGCGTCCGGCGGATGCAGCAAGGCCGGCGGCAGCGGGCGTGGGGCCGCTCGGTGCCTTGAGCGCCGACGACGCACCCGCATGTGTCGGCGCGGCCGTCCGGTGGGCACGCGATGCGGGCGCCGCTGCTTCGTCGGTCATCTACATCGCTGTGCCGGGCCAGCACGGCGCCCTATCGAGCCTGCTGCGGGCGGGCTTTCAAATCCGCGAGGTAGAAACGTTTTGTTGCTCTCGTTCTCCGGAGTTCTTCGACCCGCGGACGTACCTGGCCGCGGCGGCGCCCGAAGGGACCTCGCTGTTCTGATTCCCCGCTGAGTTGTGCGGAGGTGGCTGCTCGTCTCGCATTTTGGACAGTCCGACCCCGTCAGTGCCGGTCCTGAGCGGAACGAAACGTCCAGCTTGGATAAGGGGACTTACGCGGCAGGCATGATTCTTCCCTCTCTGGAAGACCGATGGAGGCTCCCGGATGCGGGATGCCGTACCGGGAGGCCCGTCTGGGCCGAGGCCGAATGCCTTTCCAGGGCGACCATAGGGAAGGTACAACACGATGAAACTCGAGCTGCAGGGTCTCACCCTACGCTACGGTGATCGGTATGCGCTGCAAGACCTGATCGTCTCGTTGGAGGGTCAGATCATCGGGCTCCTCGGGGCCAACGCTTCCGGAAAGACCTCGTTGCTCCAGATCCTTGCTGGCACGGCCGCGGCGACGGAAGGACAAGCCCTCATCGACGGTGTGCCACTGCGGCCGGGCAGAAGGCCCGGTATCTCGTACCTGCCCCAAGACAGCCCAGCGTTCCCGTTCTGGCAAAACCCGAAAGAGACCCTGTCTGCGACGTTTATGCTGAGGGGCGTCACGGGGTACGATCCGCGCGACCTGCTGGCGGGGCTTGGCCTGGAGGACGAGGATCGCCGTGCGGACGAGTTTTCCGGTGGCATGAAGCAAAAGGTTCGGATTGCGCAGGCGCTCGCGCACGCGCCCAAATTGCTCGTCATGGATGAGCCCACGACCGGCCTCGACATCCGCGAGCGGTTTCGAC
>VBAN01000325.1 GCA_005882445.1 Candidatus Segetimicrobium genomatis
CGCCTCGCCGGCAGAGCCGGCCATCATGCCTCCTGGGGGCTCCCCCGGGGCATGGGGACTGCTCAACCCCGAGGGGGCACGGTCCCGTAGGCGCGGCGCACCAGGGTCATGGGACGGATTTCGTCCCCCCGAGCGGTACGTTGATGAACGGGACGGCGCCGCCCGAGCTCATGATCTGCGGGAGTTTCCCGTCCCATTTTTCAATCGCTTCGAGCTGGAGCATCGCGGGATTCAGCTGCGCGCGGCGCAGGGCCAATGCCTGGGCTTCGCCTTCGGCCGCCGCGATTTTCTGCTTGGCTTCGTACTCCACCTGGAGCAACCGATTCTTCGCTTGCAAGGCGTTCTGCTCGGCGGTGACTTTCGCTTCAATGGCTTGCGTGAATGTTGGTGAAAACTCGAACTGCGTAATGCTGGTGGCCTCGACATGAAGGCCGAACGGTTCGACACGCTGGGCGAGAATGGTGTCGGCCTGATGTTTCACCGCGGCCCGCTGGGTGATCAATTGCTCAGCCGTGAACTTCGCGGTCGCCGCTTTCACCGTTTCTTGCACGTTCGGACGAAGGATCCGGTCCACAATCTCATCGCGAAAGTTCGTGTAGACTTGGACCACGCGGGCTGGATCGACCTGAAAGTTCACCGTCACTCCGGTATGCACATCTTGGAGGTCGGCTGACGCGGATTCGATGGCCTGGGTTTGGTACGCTTGGATCTGCACGTTGACCTTCGCCACGTGTTGAACGAATGGCGTCACCACGTAGAGGCCGGGTTCCTTCACCTGTCCTGTCGGGGCGCCGAACTGGAGCACCACGCCCCGATAGCCCGCCGGCACCGTGCCGAACATTTCGAACAGAAAGGCCAGCACAACACCGGCCGCAATCATCCAACCAATCTGGCGAGTGGTCATGGCGTCCCCCCGGTCTCCCGCAGTTGACGTTGCCGTCTTCCACAGAAGATTCACCGCGGTCTTGAGATCATACTTTAAATTCTCCCTCGGCCCCGCCTTGCCCGGCCCCCGAGAATCCGGGCCCTTGATGCTATAGCGAAACTTTGTTCGATATCCGGTTGGGGGGGCAGATTCATCCTTCCTAACAATAACCCGCGCCCGAGGAAGCGGATACCATAAGTGCGTGCGTCAGTTGGATGCCAGAGGGAACCGCGGTTGCGAATTTATCCGGTAAACGCCAGGTCGATCCTGAGCGTCGCGCTCGCGCTGAGCCTTGTCTTGATCCCCACCCTGGGACACACGACACCCATGGAGTGGAGTCCTCCGGACACCGTCTCTGGAGCGATCGATGCCGGCATCGGCCTCACCGACCCGCTTGGCGCCGGCGATGACGATGATCTGTCGCTGGGGGAGTATGACGCCAACCGGATCGTCACCAGCGCCGCCATCCTGTGCTTCGTTTTCTGCCACGGGGGTGGGGCGCTGATCGCCGCTGATCCCGACCTGCCGGGGACTCCGCTGAGCGACGCCCCCGAACCCGCGACGGCTGCTCTGCTGGCGACCGGGCTCCTGAGTTTGGGGTGGGTCCGCCGCCGCAACAGGGCTTCCGGGTTCGACCGGCCCCGGTCCTAGCGCCCTGCTCTGGTCCGGCGCCCTGGCGCCGGCCGCGCCAGGGCGCCGGAGAGCAGCCTCCCGCCTCGCCGCTTCCTACTTGTACAGCAGAGGCGCGATCTGCTTGGAGTCGATGTTGGTCTTGTCGTACCAGAAGAATCCGGTATCGATGGTCTTCGGCAGCTTCTCGCCCTTGAGCGCCTTGACGGCCGCCTCCACACACTTGTAGCCGATCCCAACCGGGTTCTGCGTGATCGCCCCCGCCATGACGCCGCTCCGGACCGCGTCCAGCTGGGCCTGGCCCGAGTCATAGCCGACGACGACGATCTTGCCCTGCTTCTTCATCTCCGTCACACCGTTCAGCACCCCGATGGCCGAGCCCTCGTTGGCGCCGAAGAAGCCTTTGAGGTACGGATGGGACTGCATGATGGCTTTGGCCAGATCGGTCGACTTGAGGTGGTCGCCGCCGCCGTATTGCACGTCGACGATGGTGATCTTCGGGTGCTTCCGCTTGATCTGGTTCACAAACCCGTCGCGGCGATCGATCCCCGTGCGGCTGGTCTGGTCGTGCACGATGACGGCGATCTCGCCCTGATCCCCGATCAACGCGGCCAGCTTATCGGCCGCCAGCGCGGCCGCGGCGACGTTGTTCGTCGCGGCGGTAGTGACCGGGATGTCGCTGTCCACCCCCGAGTCGAACCCAATGACCGGAATGTGCTCCGTGCGGGCCCGCTCGAGCAGTGGGATCACCGCTTTGCTGTCGAGCGCGGCCAGGCCGATCGCGCTGGGGTGTTTGTCGAGCGCGGCCTGCAGCATCTCGATCTGCTTGTCGACCATCGACTCCGACTCCGGGCCCTCGAACGTGACGGAGACGTTGTAATCTTTGGCCGCCTGCAGCGCGCCCTGCTTGACCGCCTGCCAGAACTGGTGCTGGAACCCCTTGGAGATCAGGGGGATGTAGGGCCTGCCGGCCGGCTGGGCTGCGGGGATCTGGACGGCAGAGGCCGCCAGGACCCCGGCGAGCGCGATGCCCATTACAGCGAACGCCATCTTTCCTGTCTTCATGTCTGGCTCCCCCTCCACGGTCGTCTGGGATCGGTAGGACGAAACGGACGAGTCCACACACTTCGCCGTCTTCGCGGTTCCCTGATCACCCCCCGTTCCAAGGATGATGCCGCCTTACTGTTTGCGCCGCCGGAGCACGTCGGCGTACACCGCCGCGATCACGATCCCGCCGGTGACCACCAATTGCCACTCCTGCGGAACCGAGAGAATGCGCAGCCCGTTGATCAGGACGCTCATGACGAAGGCGCCGATGATCGTGCCCAGGATGGTGCCTTCGCCGCCGCTGAGGGACGTTCCGCCGATGACCACGGCGGCGATGGCGTCGAGCTCGTACCCGGCCCCCAACGCCGGCTGGGCGGAGTTCAGCCGGGAGCCCATGACGACGCCGGCCAGCCCGCTGAAGGCCCCGCACAGCGCGTAGACGGCCGCCTTCCAGACATCCACGTTGACGCCGGAGAGGCGGGTCGCCTCCTCGTTGCTGCCGATGGCGAAGGCGTATCGGCCCAGGACGGTTTTCCCAAGAATCAGGCTGGCCATGATGGCCGCGCCGAAGAGGAAGAACACCGCGTTGGGCACGTCCAATCGGGGGATGAGGGCCCCCACCAGCGAGTCCATGGTCAGCCCGCGCACGACCGGCGTCCCGGTGAAGTAGATGGGCTTGGAGCCGGAAATAACCAGGGACAGCCCCCGCGCCGCCATCATCACGCCCAACGTGGCCACGAACGGCGGAACCTTCATCTTGGAGATCGTGACCCCGTTGATGAGGCCGGCGAGCATGCCGGTCGCCATCCCGCCCAGGATGCCCACGGGGATCGGCAACCCCCAGTTGCTGATGAGCACCCCCATCATCACGGCCGACAGCGTCATCACCGTGCCGACCGAGAGATCGATGCCCGCGGTGATGATGACGAAGGTGGCCCCCAGGCCCAGGATCCCGTTGACGGTGGTGGCCAGCAAGATGCCGACCACGTTGTCGAACGTGAGAAAATAGGGCGACGCCAGGGAGAAGACGATCACCAGGCCGATGAGGCCGCCGAAGGCGAGGAATTTGCGCGCCGCGGCCGAGTGGAGCCGGGATTCCTTGCGGGCCGTCCCGGCGGCGATCTCCCCCAGCGAGACCTGTTTCACGGCGCGCTCTCGCCGGCGTGGAGCGATTGGGAGCCGCCGCTGCGCACGGTGGCGTACCGCATGATCGTTTCCTCGGTGGCCTGGGCGGCATCCAATTCCGCGGTGATCCGGCCTTCGCTCATGACCACGATGCGGTGGCTCAAGCGCAGGATCTCCGGCAGTTCCGAAGAGATCATGATGATGGATTTGCCCTGCCGGGTCAGGTCGTTCATCAGCCTGTAGATCTCGCTCTTGGCGCCGACATCGATCCCCCGGGTGGGCTCGTCAAAGATCAGGATCTCGGTGTCGGCCGCCAGCCACTTGCCAACGACGACCTTCTGCTGGTTCCCGCCCGAGAGATTCTTGACCTTCTGCTGCGGACCGGTGGTCTTGATGGCGAGCAGGTCGATGAAGCGTGCCGCGGTGTCTCGCGTCGCTGCGCGCCTCACCCATCCCAGCAGCCCCAGGAACTTCTTGAACGCGGAGAGCACC
This sequence comes from Candidatus Segetimicrobium genomatis, assembly GCA_005882445.1. GTDB lineage: Bacteria > Sysuimicrobiota > Sysuimicrobiia > Sysuimicrobiales > Segetimicrobiaceae > Segetimicrobium. Next base: position 4,220 of record VBAN01000325.1, read on the forward strand.
AGATTGTTCTCCACGTCCATCCCCAGGGACAGTCCGTAGCGCTTGCGGTCCTCGGAGAGATAGCCGAGGCCGATCCTCACGGCGTCCCGAGGGCTCTTCACATGGACCCGCTTGCCCCGGATGAAGATTTCCCCAGAGTCCGGCGGGTCCGCGCCGAAGACGGCCCGCATCACCTCCGTGCGCCCGGCGCCCATCAGTCCGGCCACGCCGAGGATTTCGCCCCTGCGCAGCGTGAAGCTGACATCCTTGATCGCCTTTCCCCGTCGGAGATTCCTGACCTCGAGCACGACCTCCGGGGCCTCCCGTTCCAGGACCTGCGGCGAGGCCTGGAAGATCTCCCGGCCGACCATCATCCTGATCACCTGGTCGATGCTCGCCTCACGCGTCGGAACGGTCTCGATGGTGCGGCCATCGCGCATGACGGTGATCCGGTCGGAGATCTGCTTCAGCTCATGCAGGCGGTGGGAGATGTAGACGATCCCCACGCCCTTCTCGCCGAGCTGGCGGATGATGTGGAACAGCTCCTCGATTTCCGCCTCGGCGAGCGCCGCCGTGGGCTCGTCCATGATCAGGACCTCGGAGTGGAAGGACAGCGCCCTGGTGATCTCGACCAGCTGCTGCGCGGCGACCGTCAGGCTGGAGACCTTGGTGCGGGGATCCATCTTGAGGTGCAGCAGCGCCAGCAGTTGCTGCGTCCTTCTATTGATGTCCCTGTCGTTCACCAGGAGGTTGAACAGCCCGCCGCGTTCACGGCCGATGAAGACGTTCTGCGCCACGGTCAGGTGGGGCATCAGGCTCAGATCCTGATGGATGATGCTGATGCCCAGTTGCTGCGCGGCCCGCGGGGTCGGGATTTCGACCTCTTTGCCCTTGTAGAGCACCCGGCCGGCATCCTTCCGGTAGACGCCCGCCAGCACTTTCATCAGCGTGGACTTCCCGGCCCCGTTCTCTCCCACGAGGGCATGCACCTCGCCCGGCAGGATATCCAGACTGGCATCCTGGACGGCGCGCACGCCGGGGAAGCTTTTGGAGACCCCCCTCAGGCTGACGATCGGCTCCGGAGCGGCGGAGCCGGTTCCCGACCCGCTCGGCCCGGCGGCCCCTTGATCTCTGCGCTCCCGGACGCCTCCGGTCACAGCCCTCTCTGGCGGGGTTGCTTGGCCCATTTCGCGGCGATCGCCTTGATGGCTTTCCGTTGTCGTTCCTCGAAGGTCTGCCGAGTCGCTTTGGCCGCCGATCCTGCGATTGTCCGCGGCGCCTTGGGGACCGGCTTTTTCTTCCGGGGCTTCGCCATCTCGAAAACCTCCTCCTGGGCTCATTATAGCCGACGTGATCCCGGATCTCGGCCGGGGGCACTCGAAGGCGCGGCGGGGGTCGAACGGTGGGATTTCCCCGGAGGGCATGGGGAGGGGATGGCGGAGGGGTATATATGTACGGAAGGTTGGCATGCTCCAGATCGATCGCCATCAACGAAAGACAGGGGGGTGCTCGCTGATATGACGCGCATCACTGGCGCCACGCGGATAGGCGCGGCGTTGCTCATCGGTACTTCGGTCCTCGTGCTGTCGTTCGCGAGGCCGGCTACGGCCCAGATCGTTCCTCCGGAGCGGAACGGCATCGACTTTTCGGTGGCTGCCCTGTCGGGGGCCCCTGTCTGGTCGGTGGGTTTTTCCCATGACATTACCCCGGCGCTCGATATCGCGGCCTTCTACAGTTACCAGTCGGTGGGCGGCACCACCGCCGGGCTGCTGGATGTCGGGGTTCGGTATCACTTCCCGGTGATCCCTCCCGGCGCGGACGTCTGGCTGTCGGGGGGCCTGGCCAACGCCAGTTCGTTCAGCGGCTTCGGCAGCGCCACCGGGTTCTCGGTCGGGGCCGGAGCGTCCCTCCGGCTCACGCCCGCGCTCGCCGGGTATGCGTCCGGCAGCCTGATCGCGCTGAGCGGGACATCGAACGCGGTCATTGACGCGGGCCTGATGCTGCAACTCGCTCCTCGAGTCTCCGGCCAGTTGGGGTATGTGACCTTCGCCGGCAACGGAGGACCCTATCTGGGGATCAACCTCTCGATCCCGTAAGTCAGCGGCCCGGGGCGTGGGTCCCGCGCGGACGCGCGCGGGTCTCGCGCCCCGGGTGCTGTGTGCGTGAGCCGTCAGACAGAGGATTTGCCGCCCGCGTCTCCGTATCCCCCTACCGCGGTCAAGCGCTCCGCGGAGCGTTGCCCTGAGTCTGGAGGAACCTCCGCTTCGCCCCTCGAGAGGAGTCGATAGAAGGAATGCCGGATGCCGTTTGAAGGGGTGGATCCCTGGCGCTGGCAATATTTCGAGGGGGTCGCCATCTCCGCTTCTGTGGTGGTCCCGGTCGACGATGCCACCGGCTGGCGGTTGTTCCCCCGGTACCGGTACGTCTACGACAAACTCTTCATCTCTGAGAGCCAGGGCATCCCCTATGGTCCCCACGGCGTGATGCCCGACAGGTTTCCCGTATTCAGTAAGCCGGTGAGTAACTTCCACGGCATGGGGATCGGCGGCAGGATCATCCGCTCGGCCAAAGAGTACGAAGCCGCCTTCACGCCGGGGCACCTGTGGATGCAGTTGTTGACCGGGCAGCACGTCAGCACCGATGTCGCGCTCGAAGCGGGGGTCCCCCGGTGGTGGCGGCACACGACGGGCAAGGCGCTCCCGCGGGGGATGTTCGATTACTGGACCATCCACGCCCGTCCGCTCCTGCGCCTCCATCGGTACGTGCATGGGTGGATCCGCCGGCACCTGCGAGGGTTTACCGGCATCGTGAATTTCGAGACGATCGGCGGAAAGATCATCGAGTGTCACCTGCGCATGTCCGAGCAGTGGGTCGACCTCAACGGTCCCGGCTGGCTCGAGAGCGTGGTCCGCCTGTACGCGCGCGGGCGCTGGCGGTTCGCGGACCGGCCGAGGACCGGATACAGTGTCGTCCTGTTTGGATCCCACGGGACCGCGTACGCGATCGCGCCCCAGGCCGTCGATGAAGTGCGCCGGCGCCCCGGCGTTTCGAGCGTGCAGATCACCTACCGGACGGACAAGCCGCTCGAGCAGCACGCGATGCCTCCGGGAGGGTTTCGCCTGGCGATCGTGAACTGCTGGGATCTTCGCGCCGGCCTCGCCGCCCGCCGCCACCTCAAGCGTTGCTTCAGTGTGGTGAGCCTCAACGGCCGGCCGGCGGGTCCGAGCGGCCGGCGACCCGGCGGGCGCCTGCGGGACGCGCTGAGGGCTGCTCCACCGGGCTCAGCGGGCCGTTGACAGCCGAGGCTACGTTGGTATAATGGGGTCGCACACAGCGGCAGTGAGTCTTTTTTTGTTTGGGGGAAAGTTCATGGCACGTCCCACCGACGAGGCTTCAGGGTCTGCGGTCGGCAAGCCGGCGCGGGTGCCTTCCGGGTTGTCCTCCCCGAGCGGGGACAGGCCGAAGGGCATAGACAAGCCGGCGGCTCGGCCGGGCAGGCTGCAGGTGCGGAGGCTGCCGCGCCTGTGGACCGCGACCGAGGAATTTCTCAAGGAAGTCCTGGCGGAAATGCGCCGGGTCGCATGGCCGGACCGTCAGACGGTCATCGCCTCGACCGTGGTCGTGGTCTTCGTGCTGGTGGTGACGGCGCTCTACCTTTCCGGTTGGGACTATATCTTCGCCGAACTCTTCAGCACCGTGTTCAAGCGGTAGCGACCGAGGCGCCGCAGGAGTAGAGGTATGCCGGACGAGCGCAACCGACCTCAGAACGGGAAACCGGATACCGCGTCCCTCATCCAGAAGCTGTTCCGGGATGAACCGGAGGAGACGCCACCCGCCGCTCCTCCCCAACCTCGGGAAGGCGCGTCTCCGGGTCCCGAGTCCTCCGTAGGGGTGCTGACGCCTCCGGACGCCGGCCTCGCAGACGCCGAGGCGGTCCCCGCCGCCGGTGAGGGCGCGGCGGTCGCATCGCAGGCTGTGACCGCCGAGGGGGTGCTTGAGGCTCCACCGGCGGAGGAAGGCGTTCTGGCGCCGGCCGAGGGAGACGGCCGGGCCTGGTATGTCATCCATACCTATTCCGGGTATGAGAACAAGGTTCGCACCAACCTGGAGCGCCGCGTGGCGTCCATGGCGATGCTGCACAAGATCTTCCGGGTCCTCGTCCCTACCGAGGACGAGATCGAGGTCAAGGACGGCAAGCGCCGCATCGCGAAGAAAAAGGTCTTCCCCGGCTACGTGCTGGTGGAGATGATCATGGACGACGACTCCTGGTACGTCGTCCGGAACACGCCCGGGGTCACTGGATTTGTGGGGTCCGGCAGCAAGCCGCTGCCCCTCCAGG
>VBAN01000323.1 GCA_005882445.1 Candidatus Segetimicrobium genomatis
GGACGCGAAAACGGCACCTAAACCCCTCCGCGGTGGGAAAGCAAGTCTCACTAATCCGGAATTTTTCTGAGCCTTCACCCCCTTTCCCTCTTTCCATAGAAATGTCTCGGAGGGGCCGACATCCTACCTCTGTTCGATCCGCGCCTTATTTTGCAATGGCCGGCAAATAGGAAGATGCTTTTGAGCCGGCGCACGCTGATACAATCAATTGGCGCTCAACCCCAGGGTGTGATTACGTACGGAAGGACACAATGTAATTATCCTTTCGGGGCGTGATAATGTACGGAAGGACACAGTACTTATCCTTAAGGAAGACCACCGTAGGGGCCGTTCCAGCAGACCGCGTTGCGCCGCCACAACGGCGGCGTGCGTCAAGGTGAACCACCGCCGAGATCGAACCCTGACATCACGGAAGCTCGCCAGACTAGCGGCTCAAAAGGGGGAGCATCGGATGACAGACCGGCTTGAGCCCATCCGCGGGGTGATGGCGCCGATCCTCACGCCGTTCAATGCCGATCTGACAATCGCCCATGACCTGTTCGCCGATCATGCGCACCACCTCATCAAATCAGGGTGCGCCGGGCTCGCGCCATTCGGCACAACAGGCGAGGCGCTCTCTCTTGGCATTGAAGAGCGTATCGTGGCACTCGAGCGCTTGTTGGATCGCGGCATCGATGCCAAGCAGTTGATTCCCGGTACAGGCCTGACGAACTTGCCCGACACGATCAGGCTCACCCGCCATGCCGTGGATCGTGGGTGCGCCGGCGCCATGGTGCTGCCACCGTTCTATTTCAAGAATGTCCCCGACGAGGGCCTGTTTACCTACTTTGCCAGTCTCATCGAACGCGTCGCATCCGATGCTCTCCGCCTCTACCTCTATCATATTCCTCCGGTCGCGCAGGTGGGCTTCTCCATAGAGCTCATCCGGCGGCTGCGAGCGGCATTTCCGGCCCAGATCGTCGGCATCAAAGACAGTTCAGGCGATTGGGGCAACACGCAAAAGCTGCTGACCGAGGTGCCCGGGCTCCTTGTGTATCCCGGCTCAGAGCTGCCATTGTTGGAGGCCCTCTCGCTCGGCGCTCCGGGCTGTATTACGGCCACCGCAAACATCAATGCTCCCGGCATCGCCGAGATCATCTCGCTGCATCGAAGCAGCAAGACGGCCGAGGCCAAACAGCGGCACGAGGCCGTCAAGAAGCTCAGGTTGAAGATTCAGGAATTTGGGCCGATACCGGCGCAGAAGTTCCTGCTCTCCATGTGGTCGGGTGACGAGAGGTGGCGCCACGTGCGCCCGCCGCTGCTGAGCCTGCCGGACGCCGTGGGGCGTCAACTGAACAGCACACTCGAGCGGGAGTTCGCGTTTGCTCCTTCGTCCCGCGCATGAATGCGCTATCTATAAACGAGGACCTATTCTAACTGGAATCAGTCCGGCGGCTGTCCAGGCAGGTCGATACGGAGGAGCGTCACGTCGTCATTGCGTAATTCCCTGTCTTTTCGCAACGCAGCGACCCACGCGCCGAACACCGGAACATCGCGTGTGGCGTGGTCCCGCAGCACGATCCATGGATTCCTGCCCTCTTCGTCTTCCCGCAACGCCCACCGCGCCAGAGCGTCGGTCATGAGGTAAAAGACATCCCCGGACTCAAACGTCCCGGACATCCGCCGCATGGCGCCGACTGCCTGTCCATTGTTCGCCGGGTTGCTGGCAAGAAGCACCGGACGGTTATTGAAGTCAGAAGCCTGTTCGAGGGGGAATTTCCTCAGCAGGGCGCTGCCCCTGACCTGGAAGAGGCAGCTATCACCCACCGCCACGGCCGTCCATCCTCCAGACCGGCCCTGGGAGCTCCCTGTGAGCGTCAATCCGAGGAGGGTTGAAAACGCTCCTTCCTCGAAGCCGGGTTCTTCGTACCACTGCACCGGAGCCTTGCGCGTTTCCCGGCCGCGGAGGTACTCTGAAGTAAACGACTTCCAGTCTCCATACGCGCTCTCGAGAAACTGCTCAACAGAGCCGCCCGTCCAGCCAAACCGGCAGTGTAACTCCGCCAGGATTCTCGCCCATGCGCCGCTCAACATGCCCTCGCTGGCGCCATCCGCGACGGCGAAGCGGAGCTCGGCGCCCTCTTGTCTTCCATTTTCGGCCGGACAGGAGGCGTCTTCATACTCCTCTTCCGCATTCCCCGCCTTCTGCAGCCGCAGAAGGGTCAGCAGCGCCTCCATGTCCCTGTGGACGCCATCCCCTACCGCATGTTACTCGGCCGCGTTCCGATATCCAGGAACTTGATCAGGGTCACCAGATCCGCCTGAAATGCAAACCCGCGCGTGTTCTCGGACACGGTAATGCCTTCTTGCTGCACGAACGTTCGCAAGAATTCGGGAAGACGGCTGGACATGTTGAACAGCAGGCGCGCGTGGTCATCCGGCAGCGTCTCGTCGTTATCAGGAAACAGGAGGGACGACGCGGCGTGCGAGGAGATGTGCACATTGAAGAGGAGGAGGTTTCCGTCGCTTGAGGATATTTGCGTCAAGGATTCGGCCGGGGCGCTGGGGTCGCCGTCGGTCGGTTCTCCGTCGCTGATGTTGATGACCACCGGGGGAAACCCGTGCGGATGCTCGCCCGTCCACCCCTGCATGACCGACTGCGCCTGCGTCAGTGCCTTACACATCGGCGTCCCGCCGTGAGCCACGGGATCAAACCAAATGGGGAACTTCACGGATTGATCCGTGAGGCCGCCCGCCCCATCATCGCCTTTCTTGCTGCGCGTCTCGATTCGGGCGGGCGTGTTCGCGACTTCGCTGATGGGCACCAAGTCCTTCCCGGCAAGCGCACCGGCGAAGGCGGGGCCCACCTGATTCCCGTACCCGATCACGCCGATGTGGTAGTAGTCTCGCACGCCCTCCTGCTTCGCGCACTTGATGATGAGGTTCTGCAGGAGCCGATTGATCACGTCTGAGACCTGGTCGGCTTTCCGCCGCTTCGAGTCTTCCCCGAAGGGATCCGCCATGGAACCGGATCGGTCGATCAGGAAGAGAAAGCATGACGGGTTCTTACGGCTGATTTCGGCTGTGTACGACATCCTCACCGCCTCCTCTGCGTGCTGCAGCCCTGCCTCTTACGAGAGGCACCGGCCTCTGTCTGACCGCACACTCAATCATGCCCCACGGCGGCTCTCCCAAGCCGCCTTTCTTCGGTCCCGAATGGACTGTCCACGGACTCACCACCCCCCGGTAAAGCTCACCAATGCCCAAATTGCCCAACCGATCGCTCCCAGCACCACCACAACAAGGATGCCCACCAGGACGCCGGGGGACTTCTTGTGCGTCTGGCCTTCACGAGAAACTTGACGGCGTGCCTTCCTCGCCGCCCTCGGTGTGGGCGCGTGGGCGGGTGGCGCCTTCGCCGCCCTCGGCGTGGGCGCGTGGACCGGTGGAGCCTTCGCCGCCCTCGGTGTGGGCGCGTGACACTGATTCGGACGAGCCGGCGCCCGCCTGCCGATGGGGACCCGGGACGGGGCCGGCAGCCGGGCTGCCGATCAACTGCTGTGCCGCCGTGCCTCCACCGAGGACCTGAATCTGCGCCGGGTCCTCAACCTCCATCTGAGGTTTGCCTTTGTAACTGGCCATGACGCCCGACACCTTGATCCGCTTCCCCACGAGGATTTGGGGATCCACCCCGCTGCGCCGGAATGCTTTCAGCGCGCAATCCCGGAAGACAAGCGTGAACGTATGGTCGGGATAGGCGCCGAAGTTGAGCAGGACGAGGGGGCGGCTGAATCCTTTCCCAGACACGTGGTAGTACGCCACGGACCCAACGACGTCTACACGCTGACCGGCATGCCTCCTGAGCTCTTCGACGTTCGACCCGTCAAGAAGAGCCGGCCGGCCTCCCGGAGCCGCCGCCGGCGGGACATCCTTTGGCGCGGCCGGGAGCGCCACCGCCCGCGATGCAGCCGCGGGCGGGACGGCCCTTGGCGCGGCGGGCGGCAGCGCCGCCTTCGGCGCTGCCGAGGCCGCGGGCGCATGGACGGCCCCTCCTGCATACTGAAAACGCCCGGCGATGAAGGTTTCAAGGTCCGGGACGTCAGAAAACGGGAGTTTGCATACGCCCTGGAACTTCTCGACATCCGAGGAGAGCGCGGGGAGAGCGGACAGCTCCCGAAGCACGGCCGAGCGCGCCAGATCGACGAAATCCTCCGCGCGAAAGAGAATAT
>VBAN01000324.1:0-1796 GCA_005882445.1 Candidatus Segetimicrobium genomatis
TGCTCAGGCCATCCTGGGAACCCCCCCGGGGAGATGGGGGTAATCTACCTTATTTAATATCCGGAATATACCTGAGTCATAGCTTTGGAAGAGGCTGCGCGGAATGGAGTCCCAGGTATTCCGGCCGTGGGTTCCTGATTCCATTCCGCTGGAGACATTTTGACAACCCGCAGCCTTTCCGGGTACAGTAGAAAGGAGCGAGGGGAGTACTCGGGGGCCCGTGAACGGCCCCGGGTGAGTCGTCAAGACGGCGCGAGAGCGCCCGGCTCACCCCAGACGATGTGCTGCGACGAGACCTCCGAAACGAGGCCGTTTCGGGGGTTTTTCCATTCCCCCCCCGGCCTGGAGGGGTGTGGCGATGTCGTTCCTGCCGGGCCCGGAGTTGTGGGGACGCCTGTTCGGTATTCTGCTGATCGATCTTGTGCTTGCCGGCGATAACGCGGTGGTGATCGCGCTGGCGGTTCGGGGCCTTCCCGCCCGCGTGAAAACGCTCGGCGCCGTCTGGGGCACGGCCGGCGCGATCGTGCTCCGAATTGCCGGCACCTTCGCCGCGACGGCCGTCCTCCGCCTGCCGGGCGCACAGATTCTCGCCGCCGCGTTATTGCTCGGGATCGCGTTCAGGTTGGTTCAGCCGATCCGGGCGCGTGAGCATCCGCGAGAGGCAGTCGGTCTCGGGGAAGCCATTTGGCTCATCGCGGTCGCCGACACGGCGATGAGCCTCGACAATGTCCTCGCGATTGCCGCGATCGCCGCCGGGAATACCTCGTTGATGGTGGCCGGGGTCGCGCTGTCGCTGCCGTTGGTGATGTGGGGAAGCTGGGTGCTCGCGGATGTGATGAACCGGCATGCATGGGTCGTCTGGGCGGGGTCCGGCGTTCTCGGCTACGTCGCCGGGGAAATGGCGGTTCGTGACCCCGTGACGAAGACGTGGTTGAGCCCCGGCGTTGCCGGCGCGGTGGAACATGTCCTCCCGGCCGTGGCCGGGGTGGGGGTCACTCTCATCGGTTGGTGGTGGTCCGTGCGCTCAGGGAAAAGGTGTGATATCTCTCCTCGCCGATGAAGCCTTCCGGCCCCGCGAGGCGCGCGCGTAGAGCCCACGCTGCCCCCGGCGCCTAGGCCGCCAGCCCCTGGACCTCCGGGACGACCCGCCTAGCGAGCAGCTCGACTGTCTCTATATCGTGGTAGCCCGTGAGGTTCATGACCACGTAGCCGATGCCGCTGGCGAGGATCGGCCGCAGCCGCTCGATCAGGGCGCGGGGCGCACCCATGTTCCGCCGGGCGTCGGTCGCGAAGAGCGGGCCCAATGCGGCGATCTTCGCGTCCAGCCGCCCCCGCGTCGTCGCCAGGACCACGCCGTTCATCATGTAGCTCTTGATCATCGAGTCGTACGGCCGTCCGACCGCCGCGCAGAGCCTGCGTAGAACGCCCAGCTTCTGGCCCACCTCCTCCGCGGTCTTCGCCCGCACCTCCTCGAAGTTGCACATGTCGGCGTGCTCGACGACCCGCCTCACCGTCACCCGATCCCCTGTGCCGCCTATCAGGATCGGGACGCGCGGCCGCTGCACCGGCGGCCACAGCAGGGCCTCGCCGGCGACGCGCCCCTTCGCGAGCCACACCGGCTCGGCGGACCAGTAGCGGCGCACATCGGCGAGCGTCTGCAACAGGGCCGACAGCCGCACGCCCGGGTGGGGAACGCCGCCGAGGCCCATGAAGCGCAGTTCCGGCTCGACCCAGCCGGCGCGCGGAGCGCCCAAGCCGAGCACGAGCCGCCCGCCGCTCAACCGGTCGACGTCCGC
>VBAN01000324.1:1959-6245 GCA_005882445.1 Candidatus Segetimicrobium genomatis
AATCCTGCCCGCGCCCTCACGCACCCACGGGTGCGTCTGCCAGACGTCCATGTGCCTAGGCGATCCGCAGCACGATCTTGCCGAACTGCTCGGCCCGCTCCATGCGGAGGAGCGCCTTGCCGGCGTCGCCCAGCGGGAAGTCCCGGTCGACCACGGGACGCAGCCCGCCCTCCCCGAACAGGGCCAGCATGGCGCGAAAGTCGTCCGGCGAGCCCATGGTCGACCCCAGCAGGGAGAGCTGCTTCCAGAAAATTCGCCGCACCGTGAGCTCGGGCACGTTCCCCGTCGTGGCGCCGTAGCTGACCACGCGGCCCCCGGGGCGGGCGGCGTCGAGCGCCCGCTCAAACGTCGCTCCCCCGGTCCCGTCGATGATCAGGTCCGGCCCCAGCCCGCCGGTCGCCTCGCGGACCGCCGCGACCCAATCCGCCGTCTTATAGTTGAAGCCCCGGTCTGCCCCCAGCGCCCGAGCGCGTGCCAGCTTCTCATCGCTCCCCGACGTGACCAGCACCCGGGCCCCGGCATGCCTGGCCATGAGCAGGGCCAGGGTCGCGACTCCGCCACCGATTCCGAGCACGAGCACGGTCTCGCCGCGCTGCACCCGGCCCCGCGTGACCAGCGCGCGGAACGCGGTCAGCCCCGCGAGGGGGACGGCGGCGGCCTCCTCGTCTGTGAGGCCCGCCGGGCGAGGGAGGACGTTGGCGGCCGGCACCGCCACCTGCTCCGCGTAGGTCCCGTTGTCCGGCAGACCCAGGATCCGGAACTTCGGTCCGAACGCGCGCGGATCGTCACCCCAGTCCAGGCTGGGGTTGATCACCACGGCTGCTCCGGGCGACACCCCGGTCACGCCCCGGCCGACCGCCGCGATCTCGCCGGCACCGTCCGCCCCCGGGATGATCGGGAAGCGGAGTCCGGCGTACTGGCCGCGGCAGATCCACAGGTCGCGGTGATTCAATGCCGCGGCCCGGAGGCGCACCACCACCTGCCCCGGGCCCGGCGCGGGATCCGGCACCTCTTCGAGGCGCAGCGCGTCCGGCTCGCCCACCGCGTGCAGCACGATCGCCTTCACCGACGGACCCTCCCTTCTGTCGCATCGATACCGAGATAGGCCGCCTGCACCTGTTTGTTGTCCGCCAGTTCGGCGCTGGCGCCGTGCATGACCACCCTGCCGCTCTCCAGCACGTAGGCCCGCCGCACCAGCGTCAGGGCACGGCTCACATTCTGCTCGACCAGCAGGATGGCCATGCCCATGGCGTGGATCTCCTGGATCTTGGCGAAGGTGGCGTCGGTCACGACCGGGGCGAGCCCCAACGACGGCTCATCGAGCATCAAGAGACGCGGCTTCAGCATCAGGCCGCGGCCGACGGCGAGCATCTGCTGTTCCCCCCCGCTCAACGTGCCGGCGACCTGCCCGCGGCGCTCGGCCAGCACGGGGAAGATGGTGAAGACCAGGTCCAGGGTGCGGGGTCGCTCGGCCTTGGCCCGCGGAATGAAGGCTCCCATCTCCAGATTCTCTCTGACGGTCATCTCGGGAAACACCTGGCGGCCTTCGGGGACGTGGGCGATGCCAAGCTCGGCAATCTTGAACGGCGGGAGGGCGCCGATGTCGATGCCCGCAAAGGTGATGGTGCCCGACGTCAACCGCATGAGACCTGAGATCGCGCGCAGCGTTGTGCTCTTGCCGGCCCCATTGGCCCCCAAGAGGGCGACCGCCTCTCCCTCGCCGACGGAGAGGGAGACGTCGATCACTGCCTTCACCGGCCCGTAGCCGGCGGTCACCCCGGACAGCACTAGCACCGGACGCTCCCGAGAGCCGCGCCGGCGCGGGGGAGGAGCGGCAGGGCCGGCCTTCCGCGGCGGGGATTGGCCTTCTCACGCATGCGCGTAGCCGCTGCCCAGGTAGGCACGAATCACCTCCGGGTTCGAGGCGATCTCCGCGGGGCCGCCCTCCGCGATCTTTTGCCCGTGGTCCAGCACCACGATGCGCTGCGCGACGGCCATGATGGCGCGCATCACGTGCTCCACAATCACGATGGTCAGCCCTCGCCTCGAGAGGTGCCTGATCAGCGCGACGGCCTGGTCGATCTCAGCCGGGTTCAGGCCGGCCATGGCTTCGTCGAGCAGGAGCAGGCGGGGTGCTGTCGCGAGGGCCCGCGCCATCTCCAGCCGCCGCTGGTCCATGGTGGTCAACTCGGACGCCAGGCTGTGCTCCCTGGCGGAGAGCCCCACGAACTCGATCGCGCCCCGGGCCCGCTCGCGGGCGATGGGCAGCTTCTTGTCGCGGAGCAGCGCGCCGGTCATCACATTCGCCAGCACCGTCATCTTGCCGAACGGCCGGGCCACCTGAAACGTGCGGGCCAAGCCCCGCGCGCAGACGTGGTACGGGTGCAGGCCGACCAGTTCGTGGCCGAAGGCCACGACGGACCCGGCATCCGGGCGATAGTAGCCGGTAATGAGGTTGAAGCAGGTGGTCTTGCCGGCCCCATTGGGCCCGATGAGGGCGACGGTTTGTCCTTCCTCGACTGACACGGAGAATTCCTGAACGGCCCGCAGGCCGCCGAACCGTTTGCTGAGGCCGCGAACCACCAGGGCCTCACTCATCGGCGGGAGGCGCATGCCGCGCAGCCGCGGCGGCGCCGGGGATGCCGGGGGCGTCCCGGACAAGGCGTTTGTAGGCGCCCGCGAGCGCCCCCAGCAGGCCGGTGGGCTGCCACAGGATGACGGCGATCAGGATGACCGCGTACAGGGTCAGCTGCACCCCGGGATGCCTGCCGCCGCCGAGCCAGCTCTGGACCAGCGCGGAGGTCGGCTCCAGCGCGATGGTCCCGACGACCGGGCCCCACACGGTCCCGATCCCTCCCACGATGGACACCAGCGCGGCGTTCACCGAGACGTTGAAGCTGAAGGCGGTATTCGGATCGATAAAGTAAATGTACTGCACGTAGAAGGTCCCGGCGAGGCCGGTGAGGAACGCGCTGATCACGTAGATGTCCCGTTTGATCCGCGGCACGTTGACGCCGACGGCTTCCGCCGCGTCCTGGTCCTCTCCCACGGCCACAAGGTAGTACCCCATCCAGGAGCGTTCGACCCAGTAGGTCACCGCCAGCCCGATCGCCAGCAGGAGCAGGGCGATGTAGTAATAGGCCGCTTTGGCGGTGAACTGCATCATCAACGGCGAGTTGCCGAGGTTGGGGATGGTGGTGCCCACGGCGCCCCAGGCGAAGTCGCGGAACTTGAGAAACAGCAGCATCAAGGTCTGGGCCGTCCCGATGGTGGCGATGGCGAAATACGGGCCCCGCAGCCGGAAGCACAGCGCGCCGATCGGCAGGCTGGCCACCATCGCCACCACCCCGCCGGCCACGATGCCGATCCAGGGCGACACGCCGAGCCGGATCAGCAGCAGGGTCGACGTGTAGGCGCCGAGGCCGAAATACGCGGCGTGGCCCAGCGACAACTGCTTCGCGTAACCGCCCAGGAGGTTCCACGCCACGCCGATAAAGGCGAAGAGGAACACCCTGACCAGGATGTCGATCGCAAACGAGTTCGACACGACCTGGGGCAGGGCGAGCAGCCCCAGCGCCACCGCCGCCGGCCCGACCGCGCGCGCGGGACGCAGCCCCCGGGTTATCGTGTCTGCCCCCCGTAGAGGCCGCCCGGCCTGACCGCCAGCGTCAGCAGCAGCATGGCGAAGACCACGATCAGCCCCGAGTCCGCGCCGATGAACTGAATGCCGAGCGACTCCGCCATCCCCATCATCAGCCCGGCGATGAGCGCTCCCCTGACGTTCCCCAGCGTCCCCAGCACCACCGCCACGAACGCCATCAGCACAAACACCTGGCCGACGCCGGGGTACAACCCCACGGCCACGCTGAAGACGTGATCGGGGTTGACGCCCATCAGCATCGCCACCTCCCGGTTCTGGGCCGCCGCCCGCATGGCCTTGCCCAGATCCGTGGCCCGCAGAAAGACCTCGAGCGCCGCGCTGAGCAGCATGGCCAGGACGAAGGCCATGAGCCGGGCCACCCCCATGTACAAGGGGCCGATGCGCCAGGCGGACTGCGTGTAGGCCGTCTGCACCGTCCGATAGTCGGCGGTGAACAGCAGGAGCGCGACGTTCAGGAGGAGCAGCGAGACCGCAAACGTGAGGAAGATCTGCGGCATGTCGCCGAGACCCAGCACCCGCCGGATCAGGAATCGCTGCAGGAACACGCCGATGACGAACAGGGCCGGCATCGAGACGGCCAGCGACACCACCGGATCCAGCCCCAGGAGCGAGGCCAGCCAGTAGC
>VBAN01000326.1:0-3788 GCA_005882445.1 Candidatus Segetimicrobium genomatis
GCCGAGCAGGCCGAGCAGGAAGAGGCCCAAGACGGTGAGCGCCTCGAGGCCGTATTTCTGCGCCTTGCCCCCGAGCGCCCCGCTGAGCCCCGCCTGGCGGGGCTCCCGCGGGGGACGCGGGTGGCCGGACTCTAGAACCCGTACGACATGGAAATGCGTCATGGCACTGTCGGTGGGACCCCACGGACGTTTAGGTTCGCGCCATCGGCACGAGACGGCGTCGATCCGCGCGGCGGGACCGTGTGCCCGCGCCGCCATCGACTCCCTCTCGTGTTATATGCCCAATTACGCTCTGCCTTCGCTGCCGGTTCTCGGGAACCCTTGACGGCGCGCGTGAGCAGGAGGAGGGTTTCCCGCACGTCTGGAAAGAGTCAGGTGTCCCCGCACACCACGTCAGGGTGAGGAGCGTCGGCATGCCATTCTCTGTGGTTGGACAGTCGGTTCCGCGGGTCGATGGTGAGGAGAAACTCACCGGCCGCACACAGTTCGTCGCGGATCAGGAGATGCGCGGGCTCCTCCACGCCCGCCTCTTCCTGAGTCCGTACGCGCACGCCCGGATTCGGAGGATCCCCGTGGCGGCCGCCCGCGCGGTTCCCGGGGTGGTCGCCGTGCTCACGGCGGACGACCTTCCGTTCGGGGACGCGGTGCCGAACGTGCGGGGCCGATGCCTGCTGGCCCGCGGAGAGGTGCGATTCGCCGGCGATCCGGTGGCGGTGGTCGTGGCGGAGACCGAGGAGGCCGCCGCGGACGGGCTGGAGCGGCTCGCCTCGGGAGCGGAGTTCGATCCGCTTCCGGCGCTGGTGGATCCGGTCGCCGCGGCCGATCCGGGCGCTCCGCTGGTGCAGCCCGGGCTGGCGGGGAAGAGCGCGGAAGCGAGCCTTCACGCCGCGGTCAAGGTCGAGGAAGAGTCGAACGACCAACGGCCCAGCAACGTCACGAGCCGGGTCCGGTTCGTGCGCGGCGATATCGAACGCGGGCTGCGCGAGTCCGCGCTCGTGGTCGGGCGGACGTTTCGCACGTCGGTCGTGCATCAGGCGTACATCGAACCCCACGCGACGACCGCCGCCTTCGATCCGTCGTCACGGCGGTTGACCGTCTGGACCGCCACCCAGGGGCTGTTCTATTCGCGGGAGAACGTCGCGCAGGTCCTCGGGCTCCCGGAGTCGTCGGTTCGGATCATTCCCATGGCGGTTGGTGGAGGGTTCGGGGCCAAGATCCTGCTCCTGGAGCCCCTGGCCGGCGCCCTGGCGATGCTCCTCGGGCGGCCGGTTCGGGTCGTGCTGACCCGCTCCGATGAGTTCCGCACGGCCACGCCGGCGCCCCAATCGACGCTGGAGGTCCGGCTGGGGGCGCGCCGCGACGGGACGCTCGTGGCCATTCAGGCGCAGCTGATGTTCGACGCGGGGGCGCTCCCCGGGGCGCCGTTGAACATCGCGGCGCTCATGCTCGGCGGCAACTACCAGGCGCCCCACCTCGACATCCAGGGGCGGGAGATCCTGACGCACAAGGCGCCGATCGGCGCCTACCGGGCGCCCGGAGCACCGCAGGCGGCATTCGCGCTGGAGTCCGTGCTCGACGACCTGGCGCGCGGGCTCGGACTCGACCCGATCGAGTTCCGCCTGCGGAACGCGTCCCAGGGCGGTGACCCGATGCCGAGCGGCGAGCCCTGGCCGCGGATCGGGCTGCGGGAGTCACTGCAGGCGATCCAGGAGGATCCCCTCTGGCGCAACCGGGAGCGCGATGGGCGGGGGATTGGTGTGGCGGCCGGCGGGTGGCTCGGCGGACTCGAGCCGGCGAGCGCCTGCATCCGGCTCAACACCGACGGGGGGGCGCAGGTGATCGTCGGGTCCGTCGATATCAGCGGGACCGCCACCGGACTGGCGCAGATCGCCGCCGAAATGCTCGGCCTGCCGGTGTCGCGTGTTCGATTGGTCGGGGCGGATAGCGACAGCGCGCCCTATGCCGGGATGTCCGGCGGCAGCAAGATCATCTACTCCGTCGGCTCGGCGGTGGTCAAAGCCGCAGAGGACGCGCGGCGCCAGCTCCTCGCCCTCGCCGCCCGGCGGTTGGAGGCGTCAGAGGCGGACCTGGAGATCACCGGCGGGGTGGTGGGGGTGCGCGGGGTGCCGGCCCGCACGATCGCGGTCGCCGATCTCGTGAAGCTCACCTCCGGATTCGGGGCGGGGAACCCTCCGATCTTCGGGGTGGCCTCCGAGGCCATCGTCCAGCGGGCACCCGCGTTCGGCGCGCACGTGGCCCGGATCCGGTTGGACGCCGATTCCGGCCGGGTGCGGGTCGTGGACTATGCGGTGGCGCAGGATGTCGGGCGGGCGATCAATCCCGCGGCGGTGCGGGGACAGATCCACGGGGGGGTGGCCCAGGGGGTGGGGTGGGCGCTGCTCGAGCGGATGCTCTACGACGAGCAGGGGTCGGTGGCGACCGGAACCTTCCTCGATTACGCCCTACCCCGCGCCACGGACGTGCCGCCGATCCGCATCAATCTGGTGGAGGTGCCGTCGGAGCGGGGTCCCTACGGCGCGAAAGGTGTTGGCGAGCCGCCGGTGGTGCCGGTGGCCGCTGCCATCGGCAACGCGATCATGGACGCGTGCGGCGCCCGCGTGGAGGAGCTGCCGATCGTGCCTGAGTCGGTGGTCGCCGCGCTGCGCCGGGCGACCTCCGCGTGACGGACGTACACGTGCAAATCGCGGTCGTGGGCGGAGGGCCGGCCGGGCTCGCCGCCGCCGGGGAAGCCCACGCCGCCGGCGCCCGCGTGCTGCTCGTGGAGGAGCGATCGGCGCTGGGCGGGCGCGCGGTCATCGTCCCGGGCGCCCGCGGGCTTGCCGAAGGGTTGATGCGCGATTTGCGATCGGCTGACGTGTGGCGCGGCAGCCTGGTGTGGGGCCTCTTTGGCCGCACGCTCGCGGCGCTGCACGGCGGCCGGACCCGCCTCGTGACCGCCGATGCCGTCATCCTGGCGACGGGCGCGCTCGAGCGCCTCGTGCCGTTCCCCGGCTGGACGCTGGAGGGAGTCATGACGGCGGAGGCGGGGTGGGAACTGGTCCGCGCCGGGGGGATCGGTCAGGCGAGCGGGCCCGCGGTCGTCGCCGGTGGGCCGGACGCGGGAACGCTGGCCGCCCGCCTCGCGGAGCGGGGGACGGGAGTCACGCTGATCAGCGCGGAGCGTCCCAAGAATCTCCCCGAGAAAGTTCCCGTGATCCCGGGCGCCGTCGCTTCCGCGCGCGGCGACCGGAGCGTCGAGCGCGTCCTCCTCGCGGATGGAACCGAGCACGAGTGCCGCATGCTCTGCGTCGAATCGCCGAGGGGGCCGCTCGTGGAGCTCGCCCGCCTGGCGGGCGCCCCGTGCGTCTACCAGCCGCGCCTCGGTGGGTTCGTGCCGCGCTACGACCGCACGATGGCGCTGCATGGACCGACCGCGGGGCTCTACATCGCGGGCGACGCCGGCGGCGTGGATACGCCGCGGGCAGCGGCAGAGTCGGGCCGGCTGGCGGTGCGATCCGCCCTCGGCGCGCTTGGCCTCCTCCCGGAGGCCGACACGAGACAGGAAGAGGCCCGGCGACAGCTGCGCGCGGCGTCGGTGCCGCTGACCGCGGTGGCGCGGGAGGCGATGGTGATCGGCGCGATGCCCGATGATGTGGTGGAACGCTGGGAGGGGCCGCCTGAGACGATCTTCTGCCCGTGCGAGGGCGTGAGCGTCGGGATCCTCCAGGCCGCCGTCGATGACGGCGCGCGAACCGCCGACGAGCTGAAGCGCCGGACGCGATGCGGGA